>NZ_JARWKX010000015.1:0-144597 GCF_047445895.1 Rhizobium sp. BR 249
TCGCCACCCTCAAATCCGAGTTCTTCCATCCTAACCACTTCGACAGCATCGAAAGCCTCCGTGATGGCGTCGAGGACTATATTCGGTATTACAACAACGATCGCATCAGGCTAAAACTCAAAGGGCTGAGCCCTGTTCAATACAGGACTCAGCCCTTAAATAATCCCAGCCAATAAACCGTCCAACTTTACGGGGTCAGTTCAAAATCCGGGGGTTTTTCATCAGCCGAAATTGAACGCTGGCGAAAAGCTTAGAGCTTGCCGGCCCGCTGCTGGATCATCATGAACGTATCGAAGGTGTATTCCGAAAGCTGCATCCAGAGATACGCATCCCGCTTGAAGGCGGTCTGGTCCTCGTAGATCTTCTTGAAATACTGGTTCGTGGCGGAGATTTCGCCGTAGATGCCGGTCGCCGCCTGGAAGCAGGCTTCCATGATCTCCTGGCTGAACGGACGCAGAGTCGCGCCTTCGGCAACCAGCTGCTTCAGCGCCGTCGGGTTCTTCATGTCGTATTTCGCCAGCATGTTGGTGTTGGCGAAGGCGCAGGCGTCGGTGAGCGCTGCCTGATAGTGCTTCGGCAGGTTGCTCCATTTTTCGAGATTGAAGAAGGCGTGCACCGTCGGGCCACCTTCCCACCAGCCCGGGTAATAGTAGTATTTCGCCACCTTATGGAAGCCGAGCTTCAGGTCGTCATAGGGGCCGACGAATTCAGCCGCATCGATCGTGCCCTTTTCGAGCGCCGGATAGATGTCGCCGCCGGCGATCTGCTGCGGGACGACGCCGACCTTCTCCATGATGCGTCCGGCAAGGCCGGCGATGCGCATCTTGACGCCCTTCAGATCGTCGAGCGTGTTGATTTCCTTACGGAACCAGCCGCCCATCTGCGCCCCGGTATTGCCCGCCGGCAGGGCATACATGCCCTGGGTGGCGTAGAACTCGTTCATCAGCTTGTTGCCATTGCCCTCGAAGAACCAGGCATTGGTCAGGCGGCTGTTCAGTCCGAAGGGAATGGCCGTTCCGAAGGCATAGGCCGGGTCCTTGCCGACGAAATAATAGGAAGTGGTGTGCGCTGCCTCGACCGTGCCGGCGGCCACCGCGTCGACGGCCTGCAGGCCGGGCACGATTTCACCGGCTGCAAAAGGCTGGATCGTGAAATTGCCGTCGGTAGCGGCGGCGACATGTTTCGATATGTCCTCGGCGCCGCCATAGATCGTGTCCAGGCTCTTCGGAAACGACGACGTCATGCGCCATGCGATCTTCGGATTCTCCTGCGCGATCGCAGGCGCTGCCAATGCCGTTGCGGCAACCGCTCCGGCGCCGGCGGTCCCCGCCTTCTTGAAAAACGAACGACGATCCATCAAAAACCTCCCATATAGATGGCACTGCGCGGTGATCTTCACCCCTACCCGCAGCGAGGGCAGAGCTAAGCATGGCGAAGGCCGCGATTCAAGCTTTAGTCTATTAGCCTTTGGCATCAAGACGACAATAAGACAAGCCGAGCACATCAATCAAAATCAGCAGCTTAGCGGCAGATCGGGCGGGCGCCCAAACCGCTTCCGCCGCAATTTGGCCATCGGATACGGCCAAGCGTTGACTTGCCGGCCGTTCTGACGGCAAAACGGCAAACAGAAAGCTTTCACCGGGCCGAACATGACGAAACCGATCGTTGCCATCCCCGCCGATATCCGCAGCTTCGACGGCGCCACCTGGCATGCCGTGCAGCATCAATATCTCCGTGCCGCGTTGAATGCGGCCGGCGTCACGGCCTTCATCATTCCAGCCTTCGAGGAAGGTTACGACACCGACGCGATCCTCGACCGCGTCGACGGCCTTCTGGTTTCCGGCTCGGCCAGCAACGTGCATCCCTCCCTCTACGGCGCCGAGGCCACCGAAAGGGATGGCCCCTTCGACCCCGCCCGCGACGCCACCAGCCTGCCGCTCATCCGCCGCGCCATCGAGCGCGCCATCCCTCTGCTTGCCATTTGCCGCGGCATCCAGGAACTGAACGTCGCTCTCGGCGGTTCGCTCGCAAGCGAGATACAGGAACAGCCCGGCATGTGGGATCACCGCCGGCCGGACGGCGTCGACCGCGACGGCATGTACGCCATTCGCCAGACTGTCCACATCAAGGAGGGCTCCTGCATTGCAGGCATTCTCGGCCCGGGTGAAGTCCGCGTGAATTCGCTCCATCGCCAGGCGATCGCCAGGACGGCGCCCCGCCTGCAGGTGGAAGCCATCGCCGAAGACGGCACGGTCGAAGCGGTCTCCGTCGTCGATGCCAAGGCCTTTGCCGTCGGCGTGCAATGGCATCCGGAATACTGGGCCGAAACCGACAAGCCCTCGAACCAGCTCTTCGCCGCCTTCGGCGATGCCGTTCGCACCTATGCCGCCGGCAAGCTGCCGACGGTTTCGGCGCAGGCGACCGCCTAGCGCATCCTTCGTGCGGCCGAAAGGACGCGTAGCGCTCTAAGCCTTCTGCGGCGTCTCCGGCACCGGCGTCAGCGCCGACCCCTTCTCGAACCAGGCGATCAGATTGTCGGCGACGAGATCCGCCATGGCATTGCGCGTCGGCACCGACGCCGAGGCGACATGCGGCAGCAGCACGGCATTCTCGGCCGCAAGCAAATCGGCCGGCACGATCGGCTCCTCGTAAAAGACGTCGAGACCCGCTGCCCCGAGCGCGCCGGATGCCAGCGCAGCGCCGAGCGCCTCCTCGTCCACCGTCCAGCCACGGCCGACATTGACGAGAATACCGTCCGAACCGAGGGCGGCCAGAATATCGGCATTGATCGTCTTATGCGTCTGCGGCGTCTTCGGAACGATGGCGATCAGCGTATCCACCGCTTCCGCCAGTCCCTTCAGTGTCGGGTAATAGTCGTAGGATACGTCCGCATGGTGCGATCGGGTGTGGTAGCTGATCTTCACCTTGAACGGCTCCAGCCGCTTGGCGATTTCGAGCCCGATGCGGCCGAGGCCGTAGAGCCCGACATGGCGGCCCTTGAGCGAGAAGCGTGACAGCGGGTAGGCCGTGCCGGGCTTCCAATTGCCGTCACGCAGCCAGGCTTCGGCCCGCGGCAACTCGCGGATCGTGTTCAAGAGCAGGCCGATCGTCGTGTCGGCGACCTCGTCGTTCAGAACATCAGGCGTATTGGTGACGATGATGCCCTTTTCGGCGGCACGCTTCACATCCATGCCGTCATAACCGACGCCGAAGCTGGCGATCACCTCGACGTTCGGCAGCTGGTCCATCCAGGCGCCGGGAAAAGCGCCGGAGACCGCGACGCCGCGGATGCGGCCGGCGGTCTCGCCGTCGAGAGCAAGCCTTTCCCCGCGTGGGACGGTGACAATCTCAAAACGATCCTTCAGCCTTTCGAGAACACGATCGTGTATCTTCCCGGGAACGAGAATGGCGATGCGGGACATGGCTTTTCCTCTTGGGTGACGGTCTGGGTTCAGTCGCGGGGGCGATGGGGACTGGTGGACTGGCGAATGCGCATTTCCGGCTTGATGAGATGCATGCCGTCGGGCTCGTGGCTGCCGGCAAGGCGATCGAGCAGCGCCCGGGCAGCCAGGCGGCCGACCTCGGTCTGGCCGTTCCAGACGGTCGTCAGCGCCGGCGTGGCGATCGAAGCTTCCTCGAGATCGTCATAACCGGTGACGGAAATGTCTCGGCCCGGCACCAGGCCGGCGCGCGCAATACCGTTCATCAACCCGATCGCGACGAGATCGTTCCAGCAGACCGCCGCCGTCGGCTTCTGCGGCAGCGAGAGGAAATGCACCGCGGCCTCGAAACCGCCCTGTTTCGAGCGCGGGCCGGGAATGCGCAGGTTCGGATCAACCTCGATGCCGGCCTTGCGCAGCGCATTGACATAACCCTGGTAACGGTCGCGGCCGGTGGATGTCTGGTCCGTGCCGCCGATCATGGCGATCGAGCGATGGCCGAGGCCGATCAGGTGGTTGGTGGCAAGCGAAATGCCGTAGCTGTCGTCGCCGCGATAGGTCGGCAGGTCCTGCCCTTCCATCGAGCGGGCGACCAGGATCGCCGGCATGCCGTTTTCTTCCGCCAGTTGCACGTCCTCAGGCGGCGTACCGATCGCCGGCGACATGATGACGCCGTCGCCGCCGAGCTGCAGAAGCGTCTCGATGAAGGTGCGCTGCTTCTCGACGTTGTCGTAATGGTTGGACAGGATGAAGGTGTGGCGGCTGCGATCGAGCTCGCTTTCGATCGCTTTCAGGATCTCGCCGTAGAAGGGGTTCATGATGTCGTGCACGACGACGCCGATGATGCCGGAGCGCGAGGTCCGAAGGCTGGCGGCGCGGCGATTGTAGATATAGCCGAGCGCGCGCGCCTGCTCCTTGATTTTCTCCCGCGTATTGCCGGCAACGAGCGGACTGTCGCGTAAGGCGAGCGATACGGTCGCCGTTGAAATGCCGAGCGTTTCGGCGATTGTCGAAAGCTTGATCTTCTGGGCCACGTGTCCTCCTCCAGGCAGCACGCAAGACAGCAAGACCGCACCGGCAAACCGGCGCGACCCCTTAAAATGTTTAATTAAAAGATTTAATCGGCGGAAGCAATTCGTCTTTCAGGAGAAATTTCAGTCTTCGTCCGGTTCTTCGATATGAAGGGCTTCGGCCTGCAGATTGGCATCGATCGCCTTTAGCAGCCGGACGAGATTGCGGATTTCCTTTTCGGAAAATTCCAGCGTCGCCAGCCTGTCGCAGGCGGAAGCCGCCATCTCGATCGCCTCCACGCTGTCACGGCCAAGTTCGGTGAGATAGACCTTGGTGAGGCGCGCATCCTCGGCATCGGGCTTGCGCTCGAGGAAGCCCTGCGCCTCCATGCGGCCGATGGTGCGCGTCATCGTCGGCGCCTTGACGCCGAGCTTCTGGGCGAGGCCGCCGGCCGTCATGCCGTCGCTTTCGGCAAGCGAGAGGATGACGCCGTCCTGGCCGGCATAAAGCCCGCTTTCGAGCAGGTTGCGCGAAAGCACCGTGCGCATGGAACGAGCCGCCTGGGTCAGCGCCGGAGAAAGGTCGACGAGCGTATACTCGGTCTGGTCCTTCTTCTTGGACTTGTTCTTCTTGCCGTCCTTGTGCTTCTTTCCCATAGCCATCCCTTTGATCTTTAAGCCCTGGCGCCGCTGCGATATGACATTGCCCAGGATCTCGTCATAAACAAGAGGCAACCACAGGATGATGACGCCTTCGCCCCGCTTCGAGGGCCGCGACCCGGCCCCTCACCGGCGTCACCCGATCGCCGTGCTGCCGCTCGGCGCTCACGAGCAGCACGGCCCTCACCTGCCCTTCGAGACCGACACTCTGATTGCCGAAGGCATCGCCGGGCGATTGAAGGCGGCCCTGCCCGCCGGCCTGCCCGTCACCTTCCTGCCCGCCGAATCGGTCGGCTACTCCATAGAGCATATGGATGTTGAAGGAACGAAGACGCTCGCCTTCGACGAAGCGGTCAACCGCTGGCTCGCCGTCGCCGAAGGGCTCGCGAAGCAGGGAACCCGCAAATTCGTGATGCTGAACGCCCATGGCGGCAATTCGCCTCTGATGACGATCGTCGCGACCGAGGCGCGGGTCCGCTTTGCCATGCTGGCGGTGGCGACGAGCTGGAGCCGCTTCGGGTTGCCCGATGGCGTGATCGCGCCGGAAGAAAAGGCGATCGGCATCCATGGCGGCGATATCGAGACCTCGGTGATGCTGGCGCTTCATCCTGATAAGGTCGATATGGCGAAGGCAAAGGATTTTCCCTCGCGGCAGACGGAATTCGCCGCTCGCTTCAAGCACCTGCGCGCCTACGGTCCGCACGCCTTCGGTTGGCAAATGTCCGATCTCAATGGATCGGGCGTCGCAGGCAATGCCGCGGCCGCAACGGCTGAAAAGGGCGAGGCGCTGATTGCGCATGCGGTGAAGGGACTGGTGGAATTGCTGGAGGATGTCGGTGCCTTCGACGTCAGCGCGCTCCGTTGAGGAGGGATCATCTGTATCGGGCGGCGACGTGATCTTATAACATATAAAATCCTTTGAACTGCCGTGCCCATGCCATTATATGAGACCAACCGTTCAAGCAGCCGATCCCCAGCCGTTCGGCCGCACGCCTAATCCTAGAGGTTCTCATGACCGACGCGATCTCCACACAGAAGCCCATTCCCGTCACCGTGCTCACCGGTTATCTCGGCGCCGGCAAGACGACGCTGCTCAACCGCATCCTCTCCGAAAACCACGGTAAGAAATATGCGGTCATCGTCAACGAGTTCGGCGAAATCGGCATCGACAACGATCTGATCGTCGAGTCCGACGAGGAGATCTACGAGATGAACAACGGCTGCGTCTGTTGCACGGTGCGCGGCGACCTGATCCGCGTCGTCGAAGGCCTGATGCGCCGCCCCGGCCGTTTCGACGGCATCATCGTCGAGACCACGGGCCTTGCCGATCCCGTGCCGGTCGCTCAGACTTTCTTCATGGACGACGACGTGCGCGCCAAGACCGAGCTCGACGCCGTCATCGCCCTCGTCGACGCCAAGCACCTGCCGCTGCGCCTGAAGGACAGCCGCGAGGCCGAAGACCAGATCGCCTTCGCCGACGTCGTCGTCATCAACAAGAGCGACCTCGTAACCCCGGACGAACTGGACGTGATCGAAGACATCGTCCGCGCCATCAACCCGGCCGCCCGCGTCTACAAAACCAGCCGCTCCGGCGTCGATCTCGCCCGCGTGCTCGATCAGGGCGCCTTCAACCTGGAGCGCGCGCTCGAAAACGATCCGCATTTCCTGGAACACGGCCATGACGACCACGTCTGCGGCCCGGATTGCGATCATCATCACCACGATCATGATCACGACCACCACCATCATGGCCATGATCACGATCATCATGGACACGACCATCATCATGGCGCGATGTCGGCGATCCATGACGTGACGGTGCAGTCGGTGTCGCTGCGCGGCGGCGAGATGAACCCGGAGCGCTTCTTTCCGTGGATTCAGAAAGTTACCCAGGTGCAGGGCCCGAACATTCTTCGCCTCAAGGGCATCATCGCCTTCAAGGACGACCCCCAGCGTTACGTCGTCCAGGGCGTGCACATGATCATCGAGGGCGATCACCAGCGTCCATGGAAGGACGGCGAGAAGCATGAAAGCCGTCTCGTCTTCATCGGCCGCGATCTCGACCGTGAAAAGCTCGAGTCTTCCTTCAAGGCCTGCGAGGCAGCCGCCTGATGCCGACAGTTGCACCGCTTGATCTCGACGGCCACGTTCTGGCCGTCGAATTTTTAGGTGATGTTCCCTTCTTCGCAAGCGCCAACGGCACGTTTCACCGGCTGGACGGCGGCGAGAGGGTTTCAGAAGCCCATCAGGGCATGCTCACCGCGATCCGCGATCCCTACAGCGAAAGCCTGATCTCGGGCGGCGAAGACGGCAAGGTCCTGCGCATTACAGCCGACGGCAGCGTCAGCGAACTGGCGAGTGCGCCGCGCAAATGGATCTCGCAGGTCGCGGCCGGACCGCAGGGCGCCATCGCCTATTCCTACGGCAAGAGTTCGCTCGTGCGCCTTGCCGACGGCACGACTAAGGAATTTCCGGAGGAGCGCACCGTCGAAGGCCTTGCCTTCGCGCCGAAGGGTCTGCGCATCGCGGCTGCCCGTTACAACGGCGTGTCGCTGCATTGGGTCGGCATGAGCGCCAAACCGGTCGATCTCGAATGGAAGGGCGCGCATACGGCCGTCACCTTCTCGCCCGATGGCAATTTCCTCGTCACCTCTATGCAGGAAAACGCCCTGCATGGCTGGAAGCTCGACAGCAAACCCGGCGCGGAAGCCCGGCATATGCGCATGACCGGCTATCCCTCCAAGGTGAAATCCCTCTCCTGGTCGGTCAAGGGCAAATGGCTCGCCTCCTCGGGCGCGCCGGCTGCCATCGTCTGGCCGTTCCAGGGCAAGGACGGCCCGATGGGCAAGGCGCCGTTGGAGCTCGGCACCCGCGCCAACATCATGGCGACCTCGGTGAAGTTCCATCCGCTGGAGGATATCCTCGCCATCGGCTTCATCGACGGCATGATCCTCGCCGTGCGCGTTGCCGACAACAAGGAAGCGCTGCTGCGCCGCCCCGGCAAGGGCGCGATCACCGCGATGAGCTGGAGCAGGGACGGCAAGCTGCTTGCCTTCGCCTCGGAAGCCGGCGATTGCGGTGTCGTCGACATTTCGGCTTGAGGCCGCGTTGTCAGCAATGGATGGCGCCTTGACGGAACCCGAGCTCGTAACGCCCGGCGCCGGCAACGAGGAAAGAGAGCCCGACGTGCTCTATCATTGGCGCCGCCTTCCCGAACCGACGCTCAGCCTGAAACCGTCCGGCTAGAAGATCGGGCTTGCCAAATGCCTTGGCCGGGCGAAACATAAACCCACGCAGCGACCGCTGGGCGGTGACTGACAAAGGAAACGTCAATGCCGAAATCGACCGGCCTCGGTCTGGCCGAGCAACAGCCGCAGTCCTTGGGCGGCGTATCCGTCTGGGCCGTGATCCGCGCCGAGGCGGGCGAGCTTGCGGCGCGCGAGCCGATATTGCAGCGGCTGCTTGCCGAGCAGGTGACGGACGCGGCCGGCAGCCATGAGATCCTTGCCCGCGTGCTGGCCGCGCGGCTCTCGGCGGCCCAGGTTGAAACGGGCGATCTGTTCGATCTCATCCTGTCCACGCTTGATGACGATATCATGCGGAAAGTCGAGGCCGATCTCGCCGCCGTGCGCGAGCGCGACCCGGCCTGCACGACATTTCTGCACGCGCTCCTAAATCTCAAAGGCTTTCATGCGCTGCAGACGCATCGCATCGCCCATGCGCTCTGGAGCGCCGGCCGCCCGGAGATTGCCACCTGGCTCGCCAATCTCGCCTCGCTGGTCTTCGGTCCGGATATCCATCCGGCAGCACGGATCGGCGCTTCCATCATGCTCGACCATGGCTCGGGCATCGTCATCGGCGAAACGGCTGTGATCGAGGACGAAGTATCGATCCTGCAGAACGTCACGCTCGGCGGCACGGGCAAAGAAACGGGCGACCGTCATCCGAAGATCCGCCACGGCGTCATGATCGGCGCCGGCGCCAAGATCCTCGGCAATATCGAAATCGGCGCCTTCAGCAAAATCGCCGCCGGCAGTGTCGTGCTGAAGCCGGTTCCCGAACATTGCACGGTCGCCGGCGTTCCGGCCACTGTCGTGCGCATCCACCGCGGCGATGAGATCCCGGCCGAGACGATGGATCAGAATATTTAGAGCCAATCCTCCGATCGATGATCGATTGCGATGTGACGACGGAGCTCGAATGTCGGCGGAGACGACAAGTATTAGACTTGCGGCTTCGACCTCAAACTATCTCCGCTCGACCGTCAAAACCATCGGCATGGCCCAAGTGGCCTCTGGAAGCGGCCAACGTAGCAATTTGACGTTGTCATCCTCGACCTGCGCCTCCCATCGCGCATGAAATTTCTGGCTATACCCGTTCAGCCGGACGCTGCGGTGCGCAAGGGGTCCGCCGTCGAGGTTAAGGGCTACCTTGAGATCCAGCGGCGACGCCTTGAGAAATTCCGCCAACCGATCGAGAGAAAAGAACGCCTCCTTCGTCGTGCCGATCACGATGCGACCTGAGCCATCCCTAGCGACAAAGGTTCGATTGGCCAGCCAGCGGCTTTTCACATTCACATGAGTCTGACCATCGTCGCCGATAAGGAGCGGATAAGAAACCATCGCATTGGTCGCCCCGGCAAAGGCGCTTCCCCAATCTTGATGGGTCAGGTCACGGATGTCGGCGGAGGCAGCGTCCGCGACAAAGGCGCCGGCCTTCGCATCATACTGCTGGGGACCCATTGCTACACCCTCACTGATGAAGGGCGTGTCGGGCCGGCCATGCATGTCGTAGTAGCTGCCGTTGACGATCAGCACGGCCTGGGGCAAGGCATGCTCCCATTCGTCAATGCCCCTATCACCCCTGTGCGCATTGTGGACGACGAAGCGGAAGCGCGTGGGATCGATCCTGCTGAGGAAAATGCGATCGACTTCGCGACCATCGGCAAGCACCGGCAGCTCCGCCACCTCGAAGCCAACCTCAGGTTCTTGCCAGACCAGCGCCCCCGGCTGCGCGGCCGGGACTGGGCTCTTCAGCGCCAGTTGCATCGAGGCCGACAGCCGCTCATCGTCAGGCTTCACGGTGATCCAGTAGGTTCCGCCACGGCGCAATATCGTGTTGAACCCATAAACGCCGGCGACCTGCCAAAGCCAACCGGCACCGACAACAATCATAACGACCAAAGCTGCGGCCAGCCCGAATAGGAGCTTGCGAATTACCGACATCAAAATTCTCTATGAGCAAATAGTTAGGTTCAGTATGCGACGCGATGCGTTCGCCCTGCGCAAATGCGATTTCAAGTGAGGCTTTTCTACGACGTCCAAATACATCAACGGCGGCCCCTGAGGCTTCGCCGATAAATACGGCCCTTAGGCAGCCTGCTGATTTTCTCCGAAAGCTTCAACCCGGTTGCGCCCTTCGCGCTTCGAGCGATAAAGCGCCTCATCGGCCTTGTGCACGAGCCGTTCGAACTCTCCGCCGCTTTCCCGTGCGGCGACCCCGATGCTCAGCGTCGGGAAGACGGCGAGATCCGGCCGCTGCATGACGGCGGCGGCGAAGTCGAGACGGAGGCGCTCGGCAATCGCCATCGCATCTTCCCGGGAGACATTTTTCAGCACCGCCAGGAATTCGTCCCCGCCTTGCCGGGCGAGCAGATCGCCTGAGCGCACGATGCCTCTCGAAACGTCGGCGAAGAGCCGCAGGATCTCGTCGCCGGCAGCGTGGCCATGCCTGTCGTTCAGCTGCTTGAAATGGTCGATGTCGATGATCAGCAGCGATATCGGCTGAGAAGCGAAAGCGGGCACGTGCTGGGCAAGACCGCCCCGATTGAGCGCGCCGGTCAGCGGATCGTGATGAGCGAGTTCCGTCAGCTGATTTCGGCTGCGCTCGGCCGCCATCAGCACCATGGCCATACTGCGCAGCATTATGAAAGCGACCGCCGACACCGCCATCCAGTTATGAACCGCACTGCCGCCGAAGGGATCCGGACCGCCGATTTCGCCGGTCGCCGCGAGAATGCTGCGGACCGCAAAGATCATGGCGGTGCAGGCATAGAGGCCGACGAGCAGACCGGCTGAATAGAGCTTCTCGCGGCGGACGATGCTCATCGCCTCCCTTGCGACCGCAAGATCGCAGAAGCAGCAGATGACGGAGACGTAAAGAAGCCTTGCCGAGACCGCCGAGGGATCGCTGACGATCAGCAGGACGGGAACGCTGACGAGAAAGATGGCAAGCCAGAAAATGCGCTGATCGAGAACCCGTCCTGAAAAGATGCGCACGGCAAAAAACATCAGCATATAGCCGGCAATGGTGACGACGTTACCGCCGTCGACCGAAACCGCGTAGGGAACGAAATTGCGCAGCGCGACGAGGAAGGAGCCGACGCCGACGAAGAGGTTGCTCAAGCCCCACCAAAGCGGCCACCTCTCGAAGCGGCCGGTTGCATAGGCTGCAAGCTGGAGAATGCCCAGCACGAAGCAGCTCACGGCAACAATGAAATAGATCGTCCTGAGATCCAGCAGCATGGGGCTTTCCGAGGTTCTGGTTGCGGAACCTACAGCAAGCATTTTGCGGTTTGATTGGAGCCTTCGTTAAAAATTGAACGATCGCCGGATTTTGCGCGTCTGAAACGGCGCGGCGCTGGAATCAAGCGGCCCGCACCGTGCCGATGATATCAGCCAGCAGACCGTGCAGCAGGTCCCGATAGCCGTTTCGGGCCGAGGGGCCACTCTCTTCCGAGGTCATGACGACAGTCAGATCGAGCGACGGCACGATGTAGAGCATCTGCCCGCCATAACCCCAGGCGAAATGCACCCGCTCGCCGCCGATCTCACGCGTGAACCAGCCATAGCCATATTCGTCGCCGGAGAAGCGTGAATTGGTGCGGTGTTGCCACGATTGCACGATCCAGTCGGCAGGCACCACCTGCACTCCGTCCGCCGCGCGCCCGCCATTGCGATAGAGCTCGCCGAAGGCAAGCAGGGAGCGGGCGCTCATCGCCATCTGGTTGCCGCCGAGATAGATCCCCTGCGGGTCGCGCTCCCATGCGCCGATGCGGAAACCCTCGACCGGGCCGAGCCATTCGCGGGCGAGCGCCAGGGTCGACCGGCCGCTGACCTTGGTCAGAATGGCCGAAAGCAGATGCGTGGACGCGGTGGAATAGAGCATCTCCCCGCCGGGCCGATCGACGAAGGGCTGCGAGAGCGCAAAGCGCACCCAGTTACGCGAGGAGACCCAGCGGCCGTAGTTCGCCCCCGACATGCGGCCGAGCCCTGTCTGCATCGAGAGGAGGTTGCCGATGGTGATGTCGTTGAGGCGGGGATCGGGCGATGAGGGAAGATCGGCCTTCAGGATCGGTGCGATCTTCTGGTCCGGCCCATCCAGCAGTCCTTTGCCGATCGCGATGCCGACCAGCGCCGAAATGATCGATTTCGAAGCGGATTTGATATTGGTCGATTCCGACGGGGAATGACCCCGGAAGCCGCGTTCGGCAAGCACGCGTCCGTCACGGGCCACGATCACCGTCTTGAGCGGCCGCAGCGCCGGATCGCTCGCCGCCTGGTCGAGGCGCGGACCAAGCCCGGCGGCGGACGCCGTACTCTGGGCTGCCGCCGGGCCTGTTGCAACAAGCGACAGGCACAGGAAAAAGAGACATGGGATAAGGCGGATCATGCGGCGCAAGATAGGATATCGCCGCGATATGCGCGCGTGCCGGCAGCACTTTTCACGCGATTGTGTCTGCTGGTGAGCCGATCACGGCTCACGCTTTGGCATGGATGGCAATCCGCGCCGCAACCACGGCAGGCCCGCCTGCCTGCATGATCAGCGGCGCGGATATTGCCGGCCGGGGGAAAGATTTCCCGCCCGCCCGGCAGGCGCGCAGCATCAAGCTGCGCGGCGAACCGGCGCGCTGGCCAGCATGCGCCCCGAAGGGACGATCATGCCGGCCGCGCCGTCAAGCCAACCTTCCGTGAGCTCGAGCGCGAGAAAGCGCGAGCGTTCGAACGGACCCGGCATGACAAGGTGACGAGCCTTTTCGGCAAAGAACCCGAAACGCTCGTAATAGGCTGCATCGCCGACGAGCAGGACGGCGCCATGTCCGCGGTTCTTCGCTTCGAGGATCGCCGCCCGCATCAGCGCAGAGCCGATGCCCTTGCCGCCGTGACGGGAATCGACGGCGAGCGGGCCGAGCAGCAGCGCGTTGATCGGCGTGCCCTCCGCATTGACGCCGGCCTCGATGTTCCAGAGCCGCACCGAGCCGATGAGATGGCCGTCGCGATCACGCGCAACGAGCGCAAGACCCTCGGCCGGAACGCGGTTGCGGCGGATCTTCTCGGACGACTTCTTCCGGCGGCCCGGACCCATGACACGGTCGAGCAGGTTTTCGCGGGCAACGACGTCCGAAGGATTTTCGGCATCGATGGTGAAGGTGGTGGGCGCAAAGAATGCGCGGACAGAATCAAGAACAGCGGCCATCTTGGCCTCCCGTACCCAATACCGTTATCAGCGGCGATGAAGGAAAATTGTGAAGTTGCCGCCCCGGCTGGTTACGGGGCCGGCGGAAACGACCTTAGATGACGTAGGCCTTCAGCGGTTCGAAACCGTTGAAAGCGACTGCCGAATAGGTCGTCGTATAGGCGCCGGTGCCCTCGATCAGAACCTCGTCGCCGATCGAAAGGGAGATCGGCAGCGGATAGAGGTTCTTCTCGTAGAGCACGTCGGCCGAATCGCAGGTCGGGCCGGCAATGACGCAGGGCTCCATCTCATCGCCGTCATGCTCCGTGCGGATCGGATAGCGGATGGCTTCGTCCATCGTCTCGGCGAGACCGCCGAACTTGCCGATATCGAGGAAAACCCAGCGCGCATCGTCATTGTCCGACTTCTTCGAGATCAGCACGACCTCAGCCTTGATGACGCCGGCATTGCCGACCATGCCGCGGCCCGGCTCGATGATCGTCTGCGGGATCTGGTTGCCGAAATGCGTGCGCAGCGCCTGGTAGATCGACTTGCCGTAAGCTTCCGCGGACGGAACGTCGCGCAGGTACTTGGTCGGGAAGCCGCCGCCCATGTTGACCATCTGCAGGTGGATGCCCTGCTTGGCAAGCGATACGAAGACGCGCTTGGCATCGGCGAGCGCCGAATCCCAGGCATCGACCTTGGTCATCTGCGAACCGACATGGAACGAGACGCCGTAGGACTGCAGGCCGAGCTGATGAGCGTAGACGAGAACGTCGACGGCCATCTGCGGAACGCAGCCGAACTTGCGCGACAGCGGCCATTCGGCGCCCTCGCCATCGGTGAGCACGCGGCAGAAGACGCGGGCGCCGGGAGCGGCGCGCGAGATCTTCTCGACTTCCTCGTGGCTGTCGACTGCAAAGAGGCTGACGCCGAGCGCATGCGCGCGAGCGACATCACGCTCCTTCTTGATCGTGTTGCCGTAGGAAATGCGGGCAGCGGTCGCACCGGCTTCGAGCGCCATTTCGATTTCGGCAACGGATGCGCAATCGAAATTGGAGCCGAGGCCCGCGAGCAGCTTCAGCACTTCCGGAGCCGGGTTGGCCTTGACGGCGTAGTAGATGGCGCTGTCCGGCATGGCGTGACGGAAGGCGTGGAAATTATCTCTGATGACATCGAGGTCGACCACGAGGCAGGGACCGTCGGGACGTCGGGTTGCGAGAAAGTCGCGGATGCGCTGGGTGGTCATATCAGTTCCCTCTTCCAGTTCCAGAGCTCCGGCGTCAACCGGAGGACAAAGGGCATACGAGAACTCGCCTTGGAACCAGCCGGTGGAGACCCCGGAACCATAGCAAGCGCTCGATGCGCGGATAGTGAACCAACGCCGCGGACGCGGTGTAAGTTCGGCTTTGTCTGCCATGGATTGGAGGGAGAATCCCAACCGCACTTCCGGCAATGATGGTGTGCCTCTTCAGTAACCCCCGCTGATGGAAAGCAGGGAGAGAACAAAAAGGCCCGCACCGTCGTTGCTTCAGGCGTCCTCGCATTTTCCGGTTGGCCGGAATAGCGACTGGAGGGGTTAATTCCAGGTACCTTACCGATTTCCTCACCAATTCGAGGGTTCGGCGGACACCCATGGGCACGTGCGACTTTGGGCTGAGTGGGAAATAAGAATATTCGCCTTCATAATCAAGCGTTTTTTTGATCTTGGGGTCAAAAAAATAATTGAACAAAACGGCCCGATTTGTTCAACATTCCAAAACAGCCGTGAGGATTTCATGGACACCTTGACCCGCATACGCGCCTTCATCGATGTCGTCGAGGCTGAGGGCTTTTCCGCCGCGGCGCGCCGCACCGGCCGCTCGAAGGCACTGCTTTCCAAATATGTGCGCGAATTGGAAGATGAGCTCGGCGCCTTGCTGCTCAACCGCACCACCCGGCAGTTCTCCATGACGGAGGCCGGCCATACCTATTACCGCACCGCTTCCGATATCCTGAAGGAAATCGACAATCTCGCCGATCTCGTGCGCGAGAACAATGCACAGCTGAAAGGGCGCCTTCGCGTCTCGGTGCCGCGCACCTTCGTCGATGCCGACGTCGGCCAGTCGCTGATCGATTTTGCCAGGGAGAACCCCGACCTTTCGCTGGAGATCGCGGCCGACGATCGCTTCGTCGATCTGATCGAGGAGGGCTTCGACGTGGCGATCCGCATCACCAAGCTCGAGGATTCCGGCATGATCGCCCGCAAGATCTCCGATTTCCGCGTTCACATCTGCGCCACGCCCGAATTCCTCGAGCGCCATCCCGATCTCGAGCATCCCAGCGATATTTCCAACGTCCCCTTCATCGTCGACACAAATTCCCGCACCCAGGCGAGCATCCGTTTCTACAATCCCGATAACACGACTTTCGCGGTCGCCGTTTCCGGGCCGATGGAGGTCAACAGCCCGCATGCGACATTACGCGCAGCGCTCGCCGGCATCGGCATCGCCCTCGTTCCGGATTTCATCGCGCGCAAGTCGATCGAGAGCGGCGAGCTGGTGACGCTGTTCAACGACTACATCCCGACCGATCGCGGCATCTATGCCGTCTATCCGCACCGGCGCTACCTGCCGGCCAAGGTGAGGATCTTCGTCGATTACCTGCACAACTGGTTCAAGAAGCATCCTTAGGGCGGCGCTTGCGGGAGCGGCGGAATCCGGTCCCAATTCCGTCCCATTTTCTGGCGAGAAGTCACGGGCACCGAAACGGCAGCGGAATAGATGAAACATTCGACGATACTGATGGCCGCGCTTCTTTCCCTCGCGCCGGCCGCCGCCTTTGCACATCCGCACATTTTCGTCGAGGCGCGTCTCGAAGTCGTGGCCGGCAAGGACGGCAGCGTCGAGGAACTGCGCAATGTCTGGCGCTTCGACGAGGTCTTCTCCTCCTCCGTCGTCATGGATTTCGACAAGAACACCGATCTGAAGCTGGAGCCGAACGAACTCGCCGAGGTCGGAAAGACGGTGAAGCAGTCGCTTGCCGATTATGACTACTACATGAACCTGACGATCAACGGAAAGAACATCACCGTCCAGAAGCCTGACATCATCCATGTCGACTACAAGGACGGCCAGCTGCTGATGTTCTTCGCGGTCAAGCCGGTCGAGAAGATGCCGCTCAAGGGCAGGCTGACCTTCGGCGTCTACGACCCGACGCTCTATACCTCGATCGATTTTCCGACAGACAACGAACTTTCAATGGTCGGCGATGGCTTCAAGGCCTGCAAGCATCAAGTGGTGCGGCCGGATGCCGACCAGGTGATCTCGCAAAACAAGCAGTCGCTGACGGACGCCTTCTTCAACGATCCCACCGGCACCAACATGTCCAAACTCTTCGCCACCCGGCTGGAGGTCACATGCTAACGAAACGCCTGCCCCTGATCCTTTCCGCGACGGGCCTCATGCTCCTGACGGCGGCAAGCCTCGCCCATGCGCAATCGCCGCTCGGCATCGGCACGGCGGAGCCGAGCTTCCAGCCGACCGGCGGTCCGCTCGCCCCGCTGCTGCTCTATGTGAACTACGAGCAGCAGGCCTTCTACCGCGCGCTGACCGGCGCCTTGAAGGCGATGCGTGAAGATCCCTGGCAGCTTGCCTCGCTGATCGGCCTTTCCTTCGCCTATGGCGTCTTCCATGCCGCCGGCCCGGGCCACGGCAAGGCGGTGATTTCCTCCTATATGATCGCCAACGAGGTCGAGCTGAAGCGCGGCGTGGTGATCTCCTTCATCTCGGCCTTCGTCCAGGGCGTGGTGGCAGTGGCGCTGGTCGGCGGCGCCTGGCTGGTGCTGCGCGGCACCGGCATCACGCTGACGGCCGCGACCCATGCGATGGAGATCGCCAGCTTCGTCATGGTCATCCTCTTCGGCGGCTGGCTGCTCTTTCGCAAACTGCGCTCGATGATAGGCAATCTGCCGCGCCGCCGCCTGATGGCAACGCCGGCCGGTCCGGTCAGCATGATGCTCGACTGGAAGGACAATGCGACTGAGCGCCAGGCCTATGCCTTCAACGGCAAGGCTCAGGCCGTGGAAGCCGGCCATACCTTCGTTCCCGGCATGGTCTGCGAAACCTGCGGCAACGCCCATGTGCCCGATCCGGCGCTGCTCGGCGGCGACAGGTTCAGCGCCCGCGAGGCATGGTCGGCAATCGTCGCCGTCGGCCTCCGCCCCTGCTCCGGCGCGCTGCTGGTGATGACCTTCTCGCTGCTGAACGGCCTTTATCTCGGCGGCGTGCTTTCGGTCGCCGCCATGTCGCTCGGCACGGCGATCACCGTATCGCTGCTCGCGACGCTTGCCGTCACCGCCAAGGGTGCGGCCGTGCGCCTCTCAGGACGCGGCTCGACGGCCTCGGTCTGGGTCGGCAACGCCATCGAAATCCTCGGCGCCGTGCTCGTCATCCTGATGGGCGCCCTGCTGCTCGGTGCCTCGCTGCAAGGTTAGGCTATTTTCCCCTGCCCCGCTGATAGCGCGCCCGCAGCCAGAAGACCGCGAAAAACGCCATGATCAGGCAGATGCCGACGAGTATCCCGAGCGTCGGCGAGAAATTGCCGATCCACAGAACAATGGTCGGCAGGAAATAGAAAACGAGGCCGGCGCCGAGCAGGATGATGGCGGCGGCAACTGCCTGCGAGCGGCTTTCCGGGCTCATATGAGCCGCTCCTTTTCCAAATCGGCGCGGATATCCTCCAGACGGCGGATCTGGCTGCCGGCATCGTCGAAATTCCCGGGCGACAGCCATGCTTCGAAGGCCTCGTTGATCAGCGGCCATTCATTGTCGATCATCGAGAACCAGGCGGTGTCGCGGTTGCGGTGCTTGGAGATCATGTGCTGGCGGAAGACGCCCTCGAAGCTGAAGCCGTAGCGCAGAGCCGTCGTCTTGCTCGCCTCGTTCTTGTTGTCGCATTTCCATTCGTAGCGACGGTAGCCGAGATCCTCGAAGACGTGCTTGGCCATCAGGTAGTGCGCTTCGGTGGAAAGCGGCGAGCGCTTCATGTCGGGACCATGCGCCACCCCGCCGATTTCGATGACGCCGTTTGCCGGATCGGCGCGCATGTAATTCGCCATGCCGACAATCTTGCCGGTGGCGTTGTCACGGAAGATATGGGTGAGCCAGCCGGACTTGGTATAGACGTTTTCCAGCCAGTTGGCGAAATCCTCGATGCCGGAGAAATCGTCCTGCGCGAAATAAAGAAGGAGCGGGTTGATCCCCATGCCGCCCAGCCCGTCCCACAGCGCCTCTAGATGTTCCGCGCGCCGATAGGGTTCGACCGTGACGAAACGGCCTTTCAGCGTGACCGGCTTCGGCGCCGGGCAGCCCTTGAAATTTGCAAGATCGCGCATCTTCACTCCCCTTTTCTAGAGCCTTTCCCGGGGAGTGGATAGGCCAGCCGCCCGACAAAGGCAACCGGCCTGGATGCTACTGTGACAAGGTAACTTTGGCGGAGGATACCGTCGCCTCGATATGGTCGACCAGCTGATCGGCAAGGCCGAGCCGGCCTGCCAGCAGATCGAGATAACCGCGCTCGGCGCGCGAATCCGGCTCAATGGTGAGCCGCGAAGCGGTGTAAAGTTCGACGCGCTGTTCTTCCGTCACCGCTGCCGCGACGAGCGCATCGATGTCCGTCGGCGAAGCGAGTTCTTTCTCGATGAAGGCCGCAGCCTCGCCGCTGACGTCGGCGGCCTTGATTTTGTCCATGATGAGGGCGCGTTCGGCGTCGTCGATGTGACCGTCGGCCTTGGCGGCGGCGATCATCGCACGGATCAGCACCAGCACGAATTCATTGCTGCCGGCAGGCGATGCCGGCCCGAAACCGGATTCGGCAGGCGGCGGCAGGAGAACCGGATTGTTTGCCGACGGCGCATCCGAGGGGGCTGCGGGCGCTTGGCCCGCCTGGTAATTCTTGTAGGCCTGGTAGCCAAGGCCGGCGATAGCGGCAAGACCGCCGATTGCCAGCGCATTGCCGGCAATGCTGCGGCCCGTCTTGGTGCCGAGAAGCACGGCTGCGATCGCACCGGTCTTCATCGGATTGTTCTTTGCCGTCTGTACGGCCTCGCCCGCCCTGTCGCGGACCGAGCCGCCGAGACCCGGCACCTGCGAACCCAAGAATTGGTCGAGAAGCTTCTTTGCGTCGAACATTCCTCGTCATCTCCGTGTTTGAGGCCGGAGGAGAACATAGGTTTGCGACGGCTGAAATACAAATAAGAGGGTGCGGGGATTGTGCCTGACGCTCATCCCCGGCCCATCCGACCTCAGGCCTTCAGTGCCGCGGCCTCCGCCGCAAGCCTGGTAATGCCGGCCCAGTCGCCGGCTGCGACCAGCTCCCTCGGCGCAACCCACGAACCGCCGACGCAGACGACGTTCGGCAGCGACAGATAATCCCTGGCGTTCTTCAGCGAAATGCTGCCTGTCGGGCAGAACAGCGTGCCGGCGAGCGGCGAAGAGAGCGCCTTGAGATAGGCAGCACCCCCGGCCTGCTCGGCGGGGAAGAACTTCAGCACCTGATAGCCTTCTTCGCGCAGCGCCATGACTTCGCTGGCGGTCGCGGCTCCAGGCAGCAGCGGCACGTCGGAATCGGCGGCGGCATCCAGCAGTTCCTGCGTCGTGCCCGGGCTGACGATGAATTTCGAACCGGCCTGAACGGCAGCTTCCCAATGCGCAGCGTTCAGGATCGTACCGGCGCCGACCTCCGCCCCTTCGACCTCGGCGGCAACCGCGCGCACGGCCTCGAGTGCCGCCGGCGTGCGCATGGTGATCTCGATCGCCCTCAGGCCGCCGGCCACAAGTGCGCGCGCCAGCGATACGGCCGACTTCGCGTCGTCGACGATCAGCACTGGAACGACCGGCTGGAGTTTCAGGATGGAAAGGAGCTTCTCTGTTTTCTCGCCCATGGTCGTGCGACTTCCTTGAAACGATTGAATTCGACCCGGAATAACGCCCTCACTGAGGCTTGTCGAGATAAAACCAGCTCATATGACAAGATGGGTAGGAAAGGCGTGGAAATTGGGCTACCGTGCCAGGATCGTCACAAAAGGTTCATCGGCATGGCGAAAGAGATCGAACGGAAGTTCCTGGTACGCAGCGATGGATGGCGTTCCGCCGTCGAGACCAAGTCCGTTCTGAGGCAGGGTTACATCGCTTCGATGGACGACCGTTCCGTCCGGGTGCGCATCCTCGACGGCAGGAAAGCGAGGCTGACGATCAAGATCGGCCGCAGCGCCATCACCCGCGACGAATTCGAATACGATATCCCCGTCGCCGACGCCGAAGAGCTGTTGCAGAACGCGATCGGCATCGTCATCGAGAAAACGCGTTACCGCGTTCCGCACGAAGGTTTCGTCTGGGAGGTCGACGTCTTTGCCGGCGAACATCGCGGCCTGGTCATCGCCGAGGTGGAAATGACCGCCGAAACCGACAAGCCGGCCCTGCCCGCCTGGCTCGGCCGTGAAGTGACCGGCGATTTCCGCTATTCCAACCAGGCCCTTGCCACAGAATATGGGCATGACAGGCATGGCCTATCGCATACGGCCTGACGCCGATTTCACCGAGGAGTTCCGCAGCGTCGCGACGGAGCAGCTGGAACACGCCGTCACGATTCTCGATGAACGGCCGGACGGTGCGCATGAGGCGATCCATTCCTTCCGCAAGAACCTGAAGCGTCTGCGCTCGCTCTACCGGCTCGTGAGCCGCGAGGTGCCGGACTTCCAGGCGCATGAAAATGCGCGGCTGCGCGATGCCGCACGATCGCTTTCGGCCATCCGTGACGCCGCCGCCCTCATCGGCACCGCGCAATATCTGCGGCAGACCGCCCGGGACGAAGAGGAAAGCGAAGCGCTTGGGCGCATCGTCACCATTCTCGAAGGACGCCGCGACTGGATGATGGAAGCCGAGCGAGGCTTGGAAGAGCGGCTGACGGAAACGACAGGCATTCTGAAGGAGGCAACAACCGCGCTGGACACGGCCTCCTTCGACGGCAGCCATCGCAAGAATGCCCGCATGCTGGCGAAGAGCTGGCGCCGCACGGCGCGGAAAGCCAAGGCCGCGCTCGTAGCCTGCCACGGCGACGCATCGGCCGACGATTTTCACGAACTGCGCAAACGTACCTATGATTATCGGCTTTACCACGCGCTGTTGCGCGATGTCTGGCCCGGTGCGATGAAGGCCAAACGCGACGCGGCCAAGGAGCTCGTCGAAGATCTCGGCCACATTCACGATCTCGCCGTGCTTTCCGAACTGGTCGAAGCCGAACCGCAGCTCTTCACCCGTAATGACGATCTGGCCCATCTGCTCGATGCCATCATCTTCCGCCAGCAGGAAGACCGGCGGCAAGCGCTCGTCAAAGCCGAGGCCGTCTTCGCCGACGATCCCGACGAGGAAGCACAGCGCATCGAACTTCTCTGGCTGGCGGTCGCGAACTGAGAAACGGCACATCCGGAAAAATATCGTGAAAGCTCATTGACCTCAACCAATCTTGAGGTCCTAGCCTCCAACGGTCGACCAACAAAGATCTGACCGCGAGGAAGTAATGACCGCCGAAAATGCCGTGATGCCGAAGGTGCTCGGGCTCTACGAGACCCATCTGACCGTTGCCGATCTCAAGACCTCCGTCGATTTCTACCGCGATGTCGTCGGGCTCGAACCGGCTGCCTCGTTCGAGGAGCGCAAGGTCGCCTTCCTCTGGGTGGACGACAGGAAGACCGGCATGCTCGGCCTTTGGGAAACAGGAACCGGTCCGTTGAAGATGCGGCTGCATATCGCTTTCCGTATGACCATCGACGGCGTGCTGGAGGCACCCGCCATTCTCAAGGCAAAGGGCGTTGAACCTCTCGGCTTTGGCGGCGAACCGGCAACGGAACCGGTGGTTTTCGGCTGGATGCCGGCACTGTCGATCTATTTCAAGGATCCGGACGGGCACTCGATCGAATTCATCGGCATTCTCGACGACGCGCCCGACCGAAGCTTCGGCATCCGGCCGTTTTCCGAATGGCGCGAGCGAGCGTAATCTCGCCACTCAAGACTGCCATCGGGGAAGGCAATTGCGCGGCCCGCCGATTTTCTGTATTTCCGGCCCATGACCGACAGCCTGACACACACCAGCCCGTTCCTCGTGGCGGCGCTTTACCATTTCGTTTCCGTACCGCGCTTTGCAAGCCTGCAGGCTCCGCTGCAGGCGCTGTGCGAGGAGAACGGCGTCAAGGGAACGCTGCTTCTGGCGCATGAGGGCATCAACGGCACGATTGCCGGCCCGGATGCCGGCATCGGCGCCGTGCTTTCCTTCCTGCGCGCCCAGCCTGAATTTTCCGGCCTGGAGCACAAGGAGAGCCGCGCCTCCAAAATGCCTTTCCTGCGCATGAAGGTGAAGCTGAAGAAGGAAATCGTCACCATGGGCGTCGAGGACATCGACCCCAACAAGGTGGTCGGCACCTATGTGGCGGCGAAGGACTGGAACGCGCTGATTTCCGATCCCGATACGATCGTCATCGACACCCGCAACGATTACGAGACGGCGATCGGCACCTTTCGCGGTGCGCTCGACCCCAAGACGAAGACGTTCCGCGAATTTCCCGATTGGGTGCGGCAGAATACCGGCCTGCACAACAAACCGAAGATCGCCATGTACTGCACCGGCGGCATACGCTGCGAGAAGGCCACCGCTTTCATGAAGGCTGAGGGCTTCGACGAGGTTTATCACCTGAAGGGCGGCATCCTGAAATATCTGGAGGAAGTGCCGCAGGAGGAAAGCCTCTGGGACGGCGCCTGCTTCGTCTTCGACGAACGCGTCTCCGTCGAGCACGGATTGAAGGAAGGCGAACACAAGCTATGCCACGCTTGCCGCAACCCGATCACATCAGAGGAAATCACCTCACCGCTCTATGAAGAAGGCGTTTCCTGCAGCCACTGCTATCACACCCGTACGGAAGAAGACCGGCTGCGTTACCGTCAGCGCCAGCATCAGATCGCGCTCGCAAAGAAACGCGGCCAGCGCCACATCGGCAGCTGAATTCAATGCCGGTCAGGCCGCACCAAGACGGCGCTGCGCTGCCGGTTCGCCTAGACGCCGTTCGTTCAGCATTGCGCTGATGTGGTCGGCCGTCATTGGTTTCCCGAACAAATAACCCTGCAGGCAATCGCAGCCGAAAAGGCGCATGGCGACGGCCTGGGCCTCGGTCTCGATGCCTTCGGCCGTAACGGGAATGTCGAGCGAGCGGGCAAGCGCCACCGTCGCCTGCAGCATCTCGCGCTGCCGTTTGTCCTCGTCGACGCCCATGACCAGCGAGCGATCGATCTTGATGCGGTCGAAGCCGAACTGCCTGAGATAGCCGATCGAGGAGAAGCCGGAACCGAAATCGTCGAGCGCCACCTTGACCCCCAGCCCCTTCAGCCTTTCGATCGACTGGCGGGTGCGCTGCGGATTCTGGATCATGTAGCCTTCGGTGATCTCGAGCGTGACGCGGCCGGCTTCGATCTCCGTCTGCTTCAGCACGTAACGCACATAATCGGTGAAGGCGGGATTGCGGAACTGGCCGGGAGAGACGTTGACCGAGATGGCGAGCCCCGGCCATTGCTTGGCCGTTTCGCAGGCCTTGCGCAGCACGAACAGGCCGAGCGATTCGATGAGCCCGCTGGTCTCGGCGATCGGGATGAAGACATCAGGTGAAACGGGGCCATGACCCGGGCGATTCCAGCGCACCAGTGCCTCGACGCCGGTCAGCGCATGTGTTCCCGCATCGACCAGCGGCTGGTAGGCGAGCGTCAGGTCGCCGCTTTCGATCGCAACCCTGAGATCGATCTCCAGCGCATTGCGCTGTTCCCGGTCGGCGTCCATCGACGGATCGTAGAGCGTCATGCGCGCGCGGCCGGCCTCCTTCGCCTTGTACATGGCAAGGTCTGAGCGCCGCACCAGCTCTTCGCGGCCGATTGCGCCGGCGGGCGACATGGCGATGCCGATGCTCGCCCCGACGACCACGACGCGGCGACCGATCTCCAGCGGATCGGCAAGAAAATCGAGAATCTGTTCGGAAAGCTGCAGGGCAGCGGCATGTTCGCCGTCGGAGAGAAAGGCGATCGCAAATTCGTCTCCGCCGATGCGGGCAAGAACCGCGCCTTGCGGAATGAGCACATCGAGGCCGGCCGCGACCGCGCGGATCAATTGATCGCCGGTGCCATGGCCATAACTGTCGTTGACTTCCTTGAAGCCGTCGAGATCGAGATAGAGGAGCAGCACATTGCGCTTGGTATGGAGTGCTTCGGCGACGAAGCGATCGACGGCGAGACCGAGACCATCGCGGTTGGAGAGCCCGCTCAGCCTATCGCGCAGCGCCTCCTCGCGGGCGCTGTTTTCCTCACCCTTCAGCCGGCGGCCGGCAAGCCAGCCGATGACCAGCAGCACGATGAAGAACAGCCCGATCAACCCGAGCGCCTGGATGACCATGGGCCACACCTGCGCATAAGCGACATCGCCGGGAAGACGTGAAGTCCAGACGAGCTTGCCGAGCGTTGTCCCCGCCGGATCGGCGATCGGTACGGAATAGCCGGCTTCGAAAGCCGGCGGCGCCAGCTTCAACCCGCCGATGACATAGGTCTGGCCGAGCGCTGCCACCTTTTCGCTGTCGAGATGGCGGGCAAAAACGAGATAGCGATGCTGGCCGGCAGGCACATCCAGCGCACCGGATTTTTTCCGCACCAATGCCACGCCCACTGCGGCGATACCGCGTTTGGTGGTAACGAAGCCGACCGCCTGAGGACGGTCGGCTGGACCTGCCGCCTTTACCCTGTCGAACAGCGTCCAGAGCGAGGGCGCGAAGAAATCCGTGAGCGGCTCCTCCATCGGCTGACCGTCGCGATAGGCGATGATCGCATTCTTCTCATCATCGATGACGATCGCCATGTCGAAAAGCGGGCTGTTGACCGACATCTCGCCGTAATTGCTGACCGTCCAGGCCATGCCGTCGGGCGCGTAGACGTTGGCGGCGGCATCGTCCCAGGCGGCATAATCGTCGAGCGTCGCACCGAGCTGATCCTCGAAGGTCTTCACCGCGCCGATCGTCGTTTCGCGCGAGCGCTCGTCATCGAGAAGATTGGCATTTCCAGCCACGCGCTCGAGCGCCGTCAGCACCATGATGGCGACGACTGCGACGATGACTGCGAAGGAGAAAAGCACGCCGGTGACGGTCGCGTGACGGCCTATTCCCGATCCCTTGCTCTGCGACTTCCCGACTGTCTGCATCACGGCTCCCTGACCGCCGGACTTTGCCAGTCAAGCGTTCAAAAACGTTTAAGCAAACACTGCAGATCTTTGTGTCCGCGGCCCCAAGGGCAACGATCAACCCGCTTTGTGATTCCCCTTGGGGAATTGCGCCGCGAGTTCGCTGTACCACTTGCCGCTTTTCTTCACCGTGCGGACCTGGGTTTCGTAATCGACATGGACGAGACCGAAGCGCATCCGATAACCTTCCGCCCATTCGAAATTGTCCATCAGGCTCCAGGCGAAATAGCCGCGCAGGGGATAGCCGTCCTTGATGAGGCCGGCCACGACATCGAGATGGTCGCCGACATAGTCGAGCCGCATCGTATCGTCGACCTCGCCGTCGGCGACATCGGTATTGTCGCAGGCGCCGTTCTCGGTGATGTAGCATTCCGGCAGTTCGTAGCGGCGATAGAGGTCCTCGACCAGGAGCTTCAATGCCGGCGCATAGATTTCCCAGCCGATATCGGTCTTGACGTCGCTTGCCGGCGGCGCTTTCACCGTCCAGGGGAAATCACCCTTGCGTTCGGCATCGTCGGTGACCCGCTCGGGCGTGTAGTAATTCAGACCCCACCAGTCGAGCTTCTGGCTGATGAGCTTCATATCGCCATCCTCGATGACGGGCATGCGATCGCCGAGCGCCTCGACGAATTCCTTCGGATACTCGCCCTTGAAGACAGGATCGAAGAAGGCGCCGTTGTGGAATTGATGCGCCCGCTCGGCGGCTGCCTGATCGGCCGGGCTGTCGGAGCCCGGGATGACCGAGGCGGCGTTGAGCACGAGTCCGACCGGCACATTGGGAGCTTCCGAGCGGATTGCCTCGACGCCGAGGCCATGGGCGAGGTTCACGTAATGCATGGCGTGAAGGGCGGCCTGCATATTGCGCTCGCCGGGAGCATGGATGCCATAAAGGTGGCTCAGCCAGACGATGCACCAGGGTTCGTTGAAGGTCGCCACGGCGTCGAGACGGTCGCCGAGGCGGTTCATCACCGTCTTGGCGTAACGCTGATAGGCATAGGCGGTCGAACGCGCCGTCCAGCCGCCGTCGCCGGCAAGCAGCAGGGGCAGGTCCCAATGGTAAAGCGTCGCGAAGGTCTTGATCCCGCGCGCCTTGCAGCCATCGACCAGCCGATCGTAGAAATCGAGACCCGCCTCGTTCACCGGGCCTGTGCCATCGGGAATGATGCGCGGCCATGCAATGGAAAACCGATAGGCTTCGACGCCCATATCCTTGATGAGATCGAGATCCTGCTCCAAGCAGTTGTAGTGGTCGCAGGCAATGTCGCCGTTATCGCGATTATAGACGCGGCCCGGCATGTTGCAGAAGGCATCCCAGATGGACGGCTTGCGGCCATCGGCCTTGCTGGCGCCTTCGATCTGGAAGGCGGCGGTGGCAACGCCGAAGGTGAAATCACCGGGAAAGCGGCTTGCAAGCGTCTTCGCATCGATCATCTGTAATCCCCGTCTCTCGGCATGTGGACTGACGTTGGCCGGATTTAGCCAAGCCGGAAAGCAAAGTATAGGTCCCCGGGAAGAAAAACTGCAACGTTGCAGTAAGAACGAAAGAGCGGCTGTGACGGCATCGTTTCGTCGCATGCTTTCCGCCCCCACCGCTCTCATAACGCGAATGTCAGCAGTCGTGACTTGCTGCCGAGCCCATGATCACTACACAGCGAAGACATCGCGAACATGAAAGGAATCCCATGCCGTCTTCGATCCATCTGCTGCAACCGCATCTGCTGAGCCTGCTGCGCATCGTCTCCTCGCTCGTGCTTTTCAGCTACGGAACACAGAAGATTCTGCACTTTCCCGCCGCCGCAAGCGTGCCGCCGATGGGCTCGCTCTCCTGGATTGCCGGGCTGATCGAACTCATCCTCGGCTTCCTCGTCCTGGTGGGATTCCAGACCCGCATCGCAGCCTTCGTGCTCTCGGGCCTGATGGCTTTCGCCTATTTCATCGGCCATGCGGGAAAGAGCTTTTATCCCGCGCAGAACGGCGGCGTCGCCGCGATCCTGTTCTGCTTCGTGTTTCTCTATCTGGTGGCGGCAGGCGCCGGGCCGCTCAGCGTCGACGGCCTCATGAAGCGCAACCGCGCTGTGGCCTGAGACATGACGCTAAGCCGAGGCGGCCTTGGGCTGCCTCGGCATTTCCAGCAACTCCGCTCCATGCGAGGCGCGGATCACCAAAGATCAGACCTTGACCCAGGCGCCGTTTTTCTTGGACGAGGCAACACAAGCCTCGACGAAGGCGACACCCTTCACGCCGTCGTCGACGGTGGGATAGACCACCGCCTTGTCCACGTCCTTGCCCCTCTTGCGGGCGTTGATCGCATGTGCGGCTTCCGTATAGATCGTCGCAAAGGCTTCGAGATAACCTTCCGGATGCCCTGAGGGCACGCGCGACACACGGCCCGCGGCCGCTCCGGCGCCGGCGCCGCCACGGGTGATCAGCCGCTTCGGCTCGCCGAAAGGCGTGTACCAGAGGTAGTTCGGGTCCTTCTGGGTCCATTCCAGCCCGCCCTTGGTGCCGTAGACGCGCACCATCAGGCCGTTCTCATGGCCGGGCGCCACCTGGCTGCACCAGAGCATGCCCTTAGCCGGCTTTTCCGAGCCCTTCGCCTTGAAGCGCAGCATGACATGGGCGTTATCGTCCAGCCGGCGGCCGGGAACGAAGCTGTCGAGATCGGCAGCGAGACTGTCGAGCTCCAGCCCGGTGATGAAGGAGGCAAGATTATAGGCATGTGTGCCGATATCGCCTGTGGACCCGCCGACACCGGACTGCGCCGGATCGGTGCGCCAGGCCGCCTGCTTCTGGCCGGTCTGCTCGACCGCTTCCGTCAGCCAATCCTGCGGATATTCGGCCTGGACCACTCTTATATCGCCGAGTTCGCCGTTCGCGATCATCTCGCGCGCCTGGCGGACCATCGGATAGCCGGTGTAATTATGTGTCAGCACGAAGAGCGCGCCGCTTTCATCGGCCACCTTCTTCAGCTTCTTCGCGTCGGCGAGGTTCGATGTCAGCGGCTTGTCGCAGATGACATGAATGCCGCGCTTCAGAAATTCCTTGGCCGCGTCGTAATGCACATGGTTCGGCGTGACGATCGCCACAGCCTCGATGCCGTTCTTCAGCTTCGCCTCGCGGATCGCCATTTCGCGGTAGCTGGAATAGGTCCGCGACGGGTCGAGACCGAGGTCGCGACCGGACTGAACGGCCTTCTCAGGCGTCGACGACAATGCACCGGCGATGAGGTCGTACTGATCGTCGATGCGCGCCGCGATACGGTGCACCGCACCGATGAACGCGCCCGCGCCGCCGCCCACCATGCCGAGCCGGATGCGCGGCTCGCGGGTCTGTTCGGATGATGCTTCGATTGCCATTGATTCCTCCTCAATCTTTCTTCCCTTCTCCCCAGCGGGGGTTCGAAGGACGGGTCGAGACCTGTGGCTCGACCCTGGTCGGTGGCCCGAAGGGTCGGATGAGGGGGCTTCGCGGCAGTTGCCTTTCGCTTGTCGCTCAAGGCATTCGTCGCTATCGCTCCTCATCCCCCTCATCTGCCCTAACGGGCATCTTCTCCCCGCTGGGGAGAAGGGAAAATGAAACTTAAAGCCCCAGCATCCGCCGATTGGCGGCCTGGTCCGTGCCGCTGCCGGCGAAATCGTCGAAAGCCTTCTCGGTGACGCGGATGATGTGAGCCGCCACGAATTCAGCTCCCTCGCGGGCGCCGTCCTCCGGATGCTTCAGCGCACATTCCCATTCGACCACGGCCCAGCCGTCGAAATTATTGGCGGTCATCTTCGAGAAGACCGCGCCGAAATCGACCTGGCCGTCGCCGAGCGAGCGGAAGCGGCCGGCGCGTTCCACCCAGCCCTGATAGCCACCGTAGGCGCCCTGGCGCCCGGTCGGATTGAACTCCGCATCCTTGACGTGGAACATCTTGATGCGGTCCTTGTAGATGTCGATGTTGTCGAGATAATCGAGGCACTGCAGGACGTAATGCGAGGGGTCGTAGAGCATGTTGGCGCGCGGATGGTTCTTCACCCGCTCCAGGAACATCTCGAAGGTGATGCCGTCATGCAGGTCCTCGCCGGGGTGGATCTCGTAGCAGACGTCGATGCCGTTTTCATCGGCATGGTTGAGGATCGGCGTCCAGCGGCGGGCAAGTTCGTCGAAGGCGGTCTCGACCAGACCGGCGGGACGCTGCGGCCAGGGATAGATGAAGGGCCAGGCAAGCGCGCCGGAGAAGGTCGCATGCGCCTTGAGGCCGAGGTTTTTCGATGCCGTCAGCGCCATCTTGACCTGCTCGACCGCCCATTCCTGGCGGGCTTTCGGATTGCCGCGCACCTCCGGCGCCGCAAAGCCGTCGAAAGCCTCGTCATAGGCCGGGTGAACGGCGACGAGCTGGCCCTGCAGATGGGTCGAAAGTTCGGTGATCTCGATGCCGTTTTCGCGGGCCTTGCCGGCGAATTCGTCGCAATAATCCTTCGACGTCGCGGCCTTCTTCAGATCGATCAGCTGGCTTGCCCAGGTCGGCACCTGGACGCCCTTGTAACCGATGTCGGCCGCCCATTTGGTGATCGCGTCCCAGGAATTGAAAGGCGCGGTATCGCCCGCGAACTGGCCAAGGAAAAGGCCGGGACCCTTGATCGTCTTCATGTCAGATTCCTCCCTGAATATCGACCGTAAACGTTTCTGAAAACTTGTAGCACGCAATTTGGCGGGTGCAAGGCGCTTCCTTGCATTGGCTCGCGGATTTGGCGCGATAGGATCGCGAGCTAATCATGATGGGCATTGGCGGGCAAGAGGTACGTGCAGCATTTTCGGCGACGCGCCGCATGCGCGCATAAAAACGCGCCCGTCCTTTCGAACGGGCGCGTCTTTCGGGCGCCGGATCAGAACGGGGAATCCGGGAAGTAGAAGTTCTTGGCGTTCTCCTTGGTGACGAGCGTCGCGTCGAGGATGTAATTGCCGTGAACGGGAACCTGATCGTAGAGGGCAGCCGCCGTCAGTTCCATCGCCGTGCCGACCATCGCCGGCGGATAGAGAACGTCGACCGGGATCAGCTTGTCGCCATCCATGACCTTCTTGACCATGTCCTTGGAGCCGGCGCCGGCGACGACATATTGAATGTCGGTGCGCTTGGCCTGCTCGATGGCCTGGAGAACGCCGACGGCCATGTCGTCGTCCTGGCACCAGACGACGTCGATCTTCGGATACTTCGTCAGATAGTCCTGCATGACCTTGAAGGCGTCGTCGCGGTTCCAGTTGCCGTATTGGCGGTCAAGAATCTTCACCTTGGAGCCGGCGATACCCTTGTCGAAACCGTCCTGGCGCTGCTGATCGATCGGGATCGGCAGGCCGCGGATGACGACAACCTCGGCTTCCGGTGTCTTTTCGGCAATGTACTTGCCGGCGACTTCGCCCAGCGCCGGATTGTTGCCGGCCACATAGAGATCGCGCACGGAATTGTCGTTATTCGAAGGCGCACGGTCGACGAGCGCGACGAACTTGCCCTTGTCCTTGACTTCCTTGATGGCGTTGACGAGCGGATCCGGATCCGACGGCAGGATGACGAGCGCATCGATGCCCTGCGTATCGAGGTCCTGCACGGCGTTTGCCTGCGTCGCGGCATCCGGCGAGGTCTTGACGATGACGTTCAGGCCCGGATGTTCCGCCATCAGCTTCTTGGCAACGCGCTCGGCATGGAACACGACCCCCGCGGTCCAGCCGTGGTCGGCGGCCGGAATGGAGACGCCGATCGTGTAGTTCTTGTCCTGGGCATAGGCTGCGCCGGCAAAAGCCATCCCCGCAACCGCCAGACCCAACATGAGCTTGCGCATGCTATTTCCTCCCAAAAATATCAGGGACTTGTCCAATCCGAGCCGGGTGCCCTGTGAAGCCCGGCCAATCCGAGAAGCCGTTTGTCTAGGATTTGCGAACCAGCGACCGCTGCACCAGCATGGCGATGATGATGATCGCACCCTGGATCGCGCCGATGAGATACTCGCTGATGAAATTCGACAGCAGCATGATGTTGCCGACGAGTTCGAGAATGAAGGCGCCGCAGATCGTGCCCCAGACCCGGCCGGCGCCGCCCTTGAGAGCCGTGCCGCCGACGACGACGGCGGTGATGGCCTGCAACTCCCACAGGATACCGGTCGTTGCCGAGGTGGAACCGAGACGCGGCACATAGAGCAGCACGGCGATCGCCACGCAGAGCCCCTGGATGACGAAGGCAATGGTGCGCACACGGTTGACGGCAATGCCCGAATAGCGCGCGACGTCGCTGTTCGAACCCACAGCCACGACATGGCGGCCGTAACGGGTGCGGTACAGGATAAAGGCTGCAATCGCGGTCACCACGAGGATCACCACGATCGGCACGGGGATGCCGAGAATATTGCCGAAATAGGCCGGACGGTAGAGCGTCTGGATTTCGCTCGAACGCAAGGTGATCGCGCCGCCCTGCGACAGCCAGGTGGTCAGGCCGCGATAAATGCCCATCGTGCCAAGCGTGGCGATGAACGGCTCGATCTTTCCGACGGTGGTGATGAGGCCGTTTGCCAGACCGCAGAGAGCCCCGGCAATCACCGTAAAGACCACGGCAGCCGTCAGCATCAGCACCGGATCGGCAATGACGCCCGAATTGATGAGCAGGATCATCAGACTGGCGACGAAGGCGACCATCGAGCCGACGGAAAGATCGAGGTCTCCGGCCGAGATCACGAAAGTCGCGCCGACCGCGATGATGGCAATGAAAGCGCAGCGTGTCGCGACATTGGCGAGATTGGTGATGCCGATGAAATTCGGGTTGACCAATGCGCCGACGATCAGGAGCAGGGCCAAGGCGGCAAACGGCGCAACCGCGCGCAGATCAACGTCACGCCAGGACCTGCGCCGGATCTCCCTGGTGTCCTCGTTAATACTCATGTCCAAAACCAACCTCCCGTCCCAGACCGCCTGGGCATCTTATCTATTGTCCGCGTGGGCGAAGTCCCGCTCCGCCCTCACGCGGCCGCCTTCTTCTTGAGCCCGGCGGCGTAACGCATGATCTCCTGCTCGGAAATCTCGTCTCCCTCCAGCACGCCGACGATCCGCCCCTCGCGCATGACGGCCACTCTCGTGCAGAGCCCGATGACTTCAGGCATTTCCGACGAAACGACGATGATCGAGCGGCCGTCCCGGGCGAGCGCCGAAATGAAATGATAGATCTGCTGCTTGGTGCCGACATCGATGCCGCGCGTCGGCTCGTCGATGATGATGATGTCGGGATCGGTCTCCATGACCTTGGCGAGCAGCAGCTTTTGCTGGTTTCCGCCCGACATGCGGCCGGCGACGATATTGGTGTCACGAACCCTGATGTCGAAACGGCGCTTGGCTTTCGCCAGCGCAGCCGCCTCGCTGCCTGGGCTGAGATAGCCGTGACGCGAATGCCTTCCGAGCGATTGCAGCGTCAGATTGGTCGCCATGCCGGAGCGCAGCAGCAGCCCCTTCGACTTGCGGTCCTTAGTCATATAGGCGAGGCCGCAGCGATTGGCCGCATGCACGTCGCCGGAGGGGACCGATTGCCCCTTGATGACCACCTCGCCCTCGAGGCGGGGCCGCAGCCCGGCAATCGCCTCCATCAACTCGGTACGGCCGGAGCCGATCAGGCCGGAAAAACCGATGATCTCGCCCTTGCGAACCTCGAAGCTCGCATCCTGGACATAGCCCGTCGAGACCGAAGAGACGCTCAAGACGACCTCCTCGTCGACATCGGGCTCGACCTTGGCGGGGTAGAGGCTGGAAAGTTCGCGGCCGACCATCAGTTGCGCGATCGATTCCCCATCCAGAATGGAGGTCGGCGACGTCTTGATCCACTGGCCGTCGCGCAGCACCGTCACCCGATCGGTCAGCTCCATCACCTCGTCGAGCTTATGGGACACGAAGACGAAGCTCGTGCCCTGGTCGCGAAGCTTGCGGACCTGCTTGAAGAGCATATTGGTCTCTTCCCGCGACAGCACCGCGGTCGGCTCATCCATGAACACCACACGCGCATCGCGGCTGATCGCCTTGGCGATCTCGACCATCTGCTTGTCGGCGATGGAAAGCGTGCTGATCAACGCATTCTCATCGACATGCGAACCGAGCACGTCGAGGACCTTGCGCGTCTCGGCACGCATGTATTTGCGGTCGAGCACGCCGAAATGCGTCACCTCGCGCCCTAGGAAAAGGCTCTCGGTCACGGTCAGATGGTCGGCCAGATTGAATTCCTGATGGATGATGACGATGCCGAGCGCTTCCGCGGCACCATTCGGCGGCAGCACCAAAGGCTTACCGTCGAGCAGGATTTCGCCGGAACTCGGCTGTTCGAAGCCCGAAAGCACCTTGACGAGCGTGGATTTGCCGGCACCGTTTTCGCCCATGAGCGCATGGATCTCGCCGGCGCGGAGATCGAAATTGACGCTGAAGAGGACCTGCACGCCACTGAAGGATTTGCATATGCGTCTGGCGGACAGCACCACAGGCGCGGCGTCGGCGATCTCCACGGTCATCATGCCCTCCCCTGGAGCGCCGCGCACCCGGCATCATGCACCGGCAACGCTCCATCACCTGAACTAGCGCACATTTTCCATCTGAAAACCGTATCGGGTCCTCAACAGGCATGCGCATGCGGCTCCCGTCCGCTTAGAGCCTAATGTAAACCTTTACATCAGGCATGTAAAGGTTTACATCGTGGATTAACACAGATGAGTTGAAGCTTGCCTTTGACCTCTCGGCAAGTCTGTGTAGTGTCGCGGCGAAGACAGCCCCAAGGCAGAGCGCAGTGTCGAATTCCACGCCCGCAACCATCGAAGACGTCGCCCGGATCGCCGAGGTCTCCATCGCGACGGTTTCGCGGGCGATCCACACGCCGGAGAAGGTCGCCAACTCGACGCGGCTCAAGGTCAACCAGGCGATCGCTGTCACCGGCTACACCACCAATGCCATGGCGCGCAGCCTGAGGCTCGGCCGCTCCAACATGATCCTCGTCGTGGCGCCCGATATCGGCGACCCCAATTTCTCCAACATCCTCGTCGGCCTGGAGAACGAGGCGCGCGCGCATGGCTACGGCGTCCTGATCGGCCACACGCAAAACGATGCTCAGCGCGGCCTCGAATATCTGAAATTCTTCAACTCCAACCAGGCGGCCGGGCTGATCCTCTTCACCGGCATCCTGCCCTTCGGGCACCAGACGATGACGGCGCGGCTGCCGCCGAGCGTCGGCGTTTTCGAGCCTGTCTTCAACGGCGGCATTCCCTATGTCGGCGTCGACGATACCGAGGGCGCGCGAAAGGCGGTGGATCTGCTGCTGGCCGAAGGCCATCGCAAGATCGCCTTCATCGGCGATTCCCGCACCCGGCTTGCCTATACCAGGCGCCGCATGGGCTACGATGCCGGCCTCGATGCCGCCGGCGTTCCGCCCGACTTGCGGATCGTGCTCGAAGGCGACGGCACGATCGAAAGCGGCCGGCATGCGGTCGAGCAGCTTTTCATGCGCGACACGCTTCCCACGGCCTTCATGTGCGTCAACGACCAGACGGCGATCGGCGTCATGATCGGGCTCGGCGCGCGAGGCTACGACATTCCACGGGATTTCTCGGTAACCGGCTTCGACGACGTGCCGCAGGCCGTCTTCATATCCCCGGCGCTGACGACGATCCGCCAGCCGAGAACGGCGATCGGCAAGCAGGCGATGGCGCTGCTGCTGGAACTTCTGTCCGATGGACGGCCGGCCGAGACGGAAATTCTGCTAAGGCCGGATCTGGTGGTTCGAAACTCCGTCTCCGCACCGTCGCGCAACTGGCTGAAGCGCTGAACGGAGATGGAATAGCCGGCTAAAAAAATGCGCCGGCGACCGATGGCCGCCGGCGCCTGTCATCAGACGTAACGGTTGACGACGTTTTCGAGCAGTTCCTGCTTGCCGGATTTCGGCTGCGGGTTGACGTCCTTGCTCTCGACCCAGCTCGTGATCTCATCCAGCGAATACTCGCCGCGGAAGAGCTTCTGCGCCTCGGCCGATTCCCAACCGGCATAACGGTCGGCGAGCGGCTGCGACAGCGCCTTGTCCTCGATCATCTTGGCAGCTGCCTTGAGACCGCGGGCGCAGCAATCCATGCCGCCGATATGACCGATCAAGAGGTCTGCCGGATCGAGCGACTGGCGGCGCAACTTCGCATCGAAGTTGGTGCCGCCGGTCTTGAAGCCGCCGCCTGCCAGAACGTGGTAATAGGCAAGCGCCATTTCCGGAACGTTGTTGGGGAACTGGTCGGTGTCCCAGCCGGACTGGTAGTCGTTGCGGTTCATATCGATCGAGCCAAAGATGCCGAGAGCATTGGCAAGCGCCAGCTCGTGCTCGAAGGAGTGGCCGGCAAGGATCGCATGGCCCTGTTCGATATTGACCTTCACCTCGTCTTCGAGACCGTGCTTCTTGAGGAAGCCATAGACGGTCGCGACATCGTAATCATACTGGTGCTTGGTCGGCTCCTGCGGCTTCGGCTCGATCAGGATCGTGCCCTTGAAGCCGATCTTGTGCTTGTATTCGACGACGAGGTTGAGGAAGCGGCCGAGCTGGTCGAGCTCGCGCTTGAGATCGGTGTTGAGCAACGTCTCGTAGCCTTCGCGGCCGCCCCAGAGCACGTAGTTCTCGCCGCCGAGCTTCTGCGTGGCGTCGATGCAGGTCTTGACCGTCGCCGCGGCGAAAGCAAAGACGTCTGGATCGGGATTGGTCGCCGCACCCGACATATAGCGGCGGTTGGAGAAGAGGTTCGCCGTGCCCCAGAGCAGCTTGGTGCCGGTGGCAGCCTGCTTCTCGGCGAAATAGTCGACGATCTCGTTGAGGTTCTTGGTGTTCTCGGCAAAGTTCTTGCCTTCCGGGCGCACGTCGGCGTCGTGGAAGCAGTAGTAGGGTGCACCGAGCAGCGAGAAGAATTCGAAAGCGACGTCGGCCTTCAGCTTGGCAGCCTTCATCGTGTCTTCGAACCAGGGGCGCAGGAAGGTCTGGCCGCCGAAGGGATCGCCGCCTGGCCAGGTGAAGGTGTGCCAATAGGCCACCGCAAAACGCAGATGGTCTTCCATGCGCTTGCCGAGAACGATCTCGTCCGGCTGGTAATAGCGGAAGGCCAGCGGATTGGTGCTGTCTGGGCCTTCATATTTGATTTTCTGGATATCGCCGAAAAATCCGGTGCTCATGTTGGAGGTCTCCTTGGGTTCGTATCTCTTAGCAGTTGTAAATTCTTGTCTGCGAAGGCGGCCCCTCATCCGCCTACCGGCACCTTCTCCCCGAGGGGAGAAGGGACTTGCCGCAACGTTGCAGTTCTTTCAAAGCCATCGCTACGGGCTCCCCCTCTCCCCTCGGGGAGAGGGTAGGGTGAGGGGGCCGCCGGCTCCAGTTCTCAATGCGCCAGCGACTTGATCGCCGGATAGAGTGCGCGATAGCGCTTGTAAGCATCCTCATAAGCGCCCTTCAGCGCCGCGACCGGCTCGATCGTGCCCGCCGTTACCGGCGGCGTGCAGACGGCAATCGGATCTGCCCCCGTTGCCGCGATCAGGCCGAGGCGGGCCGCACCGAAAGCCGCGCCGAAATCACCGTCGGCCGGCAGGTCGACCGGAACGCCGAGCGCGGTGGCGATCGACGCCAGCCAGTAATGCGAGCGCGAACCGCCGCCGATTGCCGTCACGCGCGAGATGCCGGTACCGGCCGAACGCAGCGCTTCGAGATTGTCGCGGATCGCAAAGGATACACCTTCGAGCACGGCCTGGGTCAGCACCGCGCGGCTGCTTTCGTGCCCGAGGCCGATGAAGGCGCCGCGGATGACGGCGTCGTTATGCGGCGTGCGCTCGCCGGAGAGATAGGGCAGGAAGGTGACGCCGGTCGGCGTCTTCAGCGTTTCGCCGAGTTCGCCGGTGAGATCAGCGGCCGATTTGCCTGTGACACCGGAATGCCAGTTGAGCGCATCGGTGGCCGACAGGATGACGCCCATCTGGTGCCAGGTGTTGGGCAGTGCGTGGCAGAAGGCGTGTACGGCGCTTTCCGGCTTCGGCAGATAGGAGCCGTTGGCGGCGAAGAGAACGCCCGAAGTGCCGAGCGAGACGAAGGCCGCGCCGTCGCTGACCGTGCCCATGCCGCAGGCCGATGCCGCATTGTCGCCTGCGCCGCCGGCCACGACGACAGTGCCTGATATGCCCCATTGCGCCGCCAGCTCGGGCCGCAGCTTTCCGGCCTGCTCAGTGCCTTCGACGAGCGCCGGCATCTGCTCTTTGGTCAGGTTGGTGGCGGCAAGCAGTTCGGACGACCAGCCGCGCTTGCCGGTATCGAGCCAGGAGGTGCCGGCCGAATCCGACATTTCCGAGATATATTCGCCGGTCAGCCAGAGGCGCAGATAATCCTTCGGCAGCAGTACCTTGGCGATCTTGGCGAAGACATCGGGTTCATGCTTCTCCACCCAGGCAAGCTTCGGCGCCGTAAAGCCGGGGAAGACGATATTGCCGGTCAGCGCGCGGAAACGCGGATCGGCATCGAGTGCCGCGGCCTCGACATGGCTGCGCGTGTCGTTCCAGAGGATGCAGGGACGCAGCACCTTGTCGCTCGCATCGATCAGCGTCGCACCGTGCATTTGTCCGGAAAGGCCGATGCCCTTGACCGCGGCAAGCTCGTTCGGATGTTTCGCCTTGAGCCCGGCGACGGCCTCTTCCGTGGCGCGCACCCAATGGGCCGGCTCCTGCTCCGACCAGCCGGAATGCGGGCGCGAGACGTCGAGCGAACCATTGGCAGAGCCGACGATCTTCTGATCGCCATCGATCAGCATCGCCTTGACGCCGGAGGTTCCGAGATCGAGACCGAGATACATCTGGTATTCTCCTTTGCCGTTACGGCAGATTGTCTTTCAGGAATATGTCGAGACGGATGCGTTCCTGCGCTTCGATGACCGCGAGCCCGTCCGCCTTGGCTTTCAGCACGCGGATGGCGCTGCGCACCTCATGACCGGCATCCTGGTTGAGGATCGCATCGATCGTATGGTCGATGAGCGCCGCACGCGTATGCACGGTCAGTTCGTGGGCGATGACGGTCAGCGTCCGGTCGACGGCCTTTTCCTTCAGCGCCCGGACGAGGCCGCGATTGCCGGCGCCGAGGCTGTAGACGCCGACGATACCGGCATTCCTCGACAGGGCGTCGGCAACGAGCATATGGGCGACCTCGGGATCGTCGCGGCCTTCGAGAACCGGCAGGATCGCAAGATCGGGAAATTCCTCGGCGATGACGGAAGTGAAGCCCTCCAGCCGCTCGCGATGGTCGCGCACCAGCATGGAGCCGGCAAGCACGGCGATCTCGCCTTTTCTGGCTCCGAGAAACCGGCCGAGCAGGCGGGCGGCCGTACGGCCGGCCGCAATGTTGTCGATGCCGGCATAGTGATGGCGCAGCGACCCCGTCAGATCGGAAACCAGGGTGACGATCGAAAATCCCGCCCGCACCAGCCTGTCGACGACATCGCGTACCTCAGGCGCATCGGTCGCGACCATCGCTATGCCGCAACGCTTCTCCTGGGAAAGCCCTTCGAGCACCGAGACGAGCGCCGCCGGGTCGAAGGCGGATACTTCGATGGTGCGGATATCGGTGCGCTCCGCCGACGAGCGGAGGATCGCCTGCCGGATCTCGGCATTGAGCCCGTGCATGAAGGAATTGTCGCTGGCCGGCAGGATGAAGACCAGCGGATAGGTGCGGCCTTTGGCGAGATTGGCGGCGGCGACGTCCCTGATATAACCGAGCTCGCGGATTGCGGTCTCGACCTTCTCCCGCGTGACGTGGCGCACGCCGGGACGCTGATTGAGAACCCGGTCGACAGTCGCGAGACTGACGCCCGCCGCAGCGGCGATATCGTGAACGGTTGGCCTCATCATTCCTCCTGACGAGACCATTAGCGCCAAATTTGATGTACGTAAATCAAAAAATCGAACGGAGCGATTTCCGCATTATTTTTCCGGCATTGCCGGCCCGCTGACATCGATTCGACAAGCGGTCAAGCAGCTGATGACACAGAGGCTGGAAAACGGCAAATAAAAAGGCCCTCCGGAGAGGGCCTTTTCGAGGGGCGGGGCCGGAGGTCAGTGGCCGCCGCCACCTCCTCCCCCGCCTTGCGGCGCGGGTTTCTTGATCATCGCAACACCGAGGATCATCGCAACGAAAAGCGCGGTCAGGATCAGGAACACGTCGCTGAAGGAGAGGATGACCGCCTGCTTGGTAGCAAGGCCGACCATCTGCTTGATCGCGACCGACGTCCCGTCCATGCCGTAGGTGTTGAAATTGGCGGCCATGTTGTTCATCTGGTCGATCGCTGCCGGATTGCCCCAGTCCATGTTCTCCCGCAGCCGCTCGTAATGCACGTCCTGCCGGTTGGTGAGCACGGTGTTGATGACCGCGAGACCGACGGCGCCGCCAAGGTTTCTGGTCAGATTGAACAGGCCGGACGCGCCGCGAATGCGCGAGGGCGGCATCGTGCCGAGCGCGATATTGTTGATCGGCACCATGCACATCATCAGCCCGAAGCCGCGCAGGATCTGCGGGATGAACAGCTCGTAGAAATCCCAATCCGCCGTCAGGTGTATCATGATGTAGGTGCCGGCGGCGAAGCTGATGAAGCCGATCACCATCATCAGGCGCAGGTCCACCTTGGTCGACAGCCGGCCGGCGATCGGCGCGGTGAAGAACATCGCAAGCCCCGAGACGAACATCGTCTCGCCGATCATCAGCGAGTCATAGCCGCGGATACGCCCGAGATAGACGGGATAGATATAGGTGAGGCCGTAAAGACCGATCCCCATGACGAAGGAGAACACCGAGCCGAAGGAAAAATTCCGGTTCGCAAAGGCCTTGAGATCGACGACAGGGAATTCCACCGAAAAGGCGCGGTAGAAGAAGACGATCGCTGCGACGCCGGAAGCGACGGCCGCAATGGCGATCGAGCTGTCGTTGAACCAGTCGTTCGAATTGCCCTCTTCGAGCACATATTCCAGCGTGCCGAGGAAGACGCCCATCGAGATCAGCCCCCACCAGTCGAACTTCTTGAAGAGCGACAGTTCCGGCTTGTCGAAATCGATGAAGTTCCAGGTGACGATCGTGACGATGATGCCGGGAACGATATTGACGAGGAACAGCCAATGCCAGGAGAAGGCGTGGCTGAGATAGCCGCCGACGGTCGGGCCGATGGTTGGCGCCAGCGTCGCGATCAACCCGATGATCGGCGAGACGATGCTGCGCTTCGACGGCGGGAAGATGGTGAAGGCGGCCGCGAAGACCGACGGGATCATGCCGCCGCCGATGAAGCCTTGGATGGCGCGGTAGACGATCATCTGGTCGATATTCGTCGCCGTCGCCGCGAGCGCGCTCGCCATGGTGAAGCCGGCGGCCGAGATCGCGAAGAGATAACGCGTCGAGATGATGCGCGCCAGCGTGCCCGACAGCGGGATCATGATCACTTCGGCGATCAGATAGGCGGTCTGCACCCAGCCGATTTCGTCGCTGCCGGCCGAAAGGCCGGCCTGGATTTCGGCCAGCGAGGCCGAGACGATCTGGATGTCGAGGATCGACATGAACATGCCGAGCACCATCGCGAAGAAGGCGATGAGCTTCTTCGGATCCATGCGCTCGTCGGCGTGGGCGGGCGCTGCCGGAATCGTCCCTGCTGTTGCTGTCGCGCTTCCGGCCATCGGACCACCTCCGCCTTTCCAGAGCAATTGTTACGCAATTCCGGACGCAAAACCGCTGCACACTTTTGCTGGAATTGCTCTAAAGGCTTACTTGCTCGGCGCCGTGCGGGTGTCGACGTCGACGACGACGCTCAAGCCCGCGCGCAGACGCCCGCTGTCGAGCGCATCCTTTGGCAGCGCGATGCGCACCGGCACGCGCTGGATAACCTTGGTGAAATTACCCGTCGCATTCTCCGGCGGCAGCAGCGAGAAGACCGAGCCGGAAGCCGGCGAGATCGATTCGACGGTGCCGACGATCGGATGGTCGTCATAGGCGTCGACATGGACGTTGACCTTCGAGCCCGAAACGAGATGCTGGATCTGCGTTTCCTTGAAATTGGCGTCGATATAGAGCTCGCGCACAGGAACGAGCGCCATCAGCCGCTGACCGGGCGAAACGAGATCGCCTTCCTGGACCGAGCGGTTGCCGACGATACCGTCATAGGGCGCCTTGAGCACGGTGAAGGAGAGGTCGCGGGCGGCCTTGTCGCGTGAGATTTCCAGCGATCGGACCGAGCCTTCGGCCTCTTTGCGCTGCGCCTGAAGAATGGTGATGTTGGCCTGCGCAGCGGTGATATTGGCATCGCCGCCGGCAAGGTTGGCCTTGGCCTGGTCGAGCGCGATATTGGCGCTGTCTAGATCGGCGGCCGTGCCGACCGACTTCGCCTGGAGCTCGCTTTGGCGCTTCTGGGTGATCTCGGCACCGCGAACGGCCGCTTCGAGTGCCACCTTCTGCGCCTGCGCCTGCACGAGGCTGGCATTGGCGCCTTCGATCTGCGCGTCGATGCGCTGGAGCGAAAGCTGTTCGGTGGCGATCTGGGCCTGCGCCTGATCGAGGGCGTTCTGATAGTCGCCGTTATCAAGCGTGGCAAGCACGTCGCCCGCTTTGACTTCCTGGTTGGCGACCACATTCACCTTCGCGACGTAGCCCGTGACCTTCGGCGAAATCGTTGCGATATCGCCTTCGATATAGGCATCGTCGGTCGACACCATGAAGCGGCCGTTCGTCCACCATTCGTAACCATACCAGCCGCCGCCCGCCAGAAGAGCGAGCACGACGATCGGCAGCACCGGGCTGCGGCGCTTCTTCGCGGCCGCAGGTGCGGCAACCGGAGCCGACTGCGCCGGGGCAGACGGCTTTTCCAGGGCTTCGGCCGTTGGAGCCTCCGCAACGGTCACGATCTCGGCCTTTGCCTCTTCGGCTTCGGCGTTTTCGCTGACGATCCGCGCGACGTTGCTTTTCTGGTTGCTCGACATGGCCACTTACCGATCTTGGAGTAATTCATCGAACTGAACGGTTCGGTTCAGTTGACATAAACCTGTTTTATCGTCATATCAAGATGTATAGAACCAATCGGTTCGATTTCTTTAAGCAAAATGCGAAACCGTAAACACGGTTAAGGAGACATGACGCTAAAACCCGACGACGCCGCCGTCTTCAGCCCTCCCGCCGCCGGAGGCAGATTTGCCGCGGGCGAAGATCCGGCCAAGCGCCAGCAGATTCTTGCCGGCGCAAAACGTGTCTTCATGAAGATGGGCTTCGACGCCGCCAGCATGAACGACGTGACGCGCGAGGCCGGTGTCTCCAAAGGAACGCTCTACGTCTATTTCACCAACAAGGAAGAATTGTTCTCGGCGATGATCGAGACCGAGCGCGCCGCCTTCGTGGCGGCCGTGCGTACGGCGCTTGCCGAACATGACGATCCCGAGGCCGGCCTGTATGAATTCGGGATAAGCTTCGTCACCCATATGACCGACGAAAAGGTCATCAACGCGATGCGCACCGTTCTCGGCGTGCGCGAGCGCATGCCGGTGCTCTGTCAGCGCTTCTTCAAGGGTCCGGTCAATCTGCGCACCATCATGCGCGACTTCCTGGAACGGCATGTCGCCGAAGGCACGCTCAAGATTGAGGACATCGATCTCGCCGCCGGCCAGTTCCTGGACCTCGCCAGCGGCAGTTTCTTCAAGCTGCGCCTGTTCGGAACCATGGAGGAGCCGCCGCATCGCGACGAAATCGAGCGCGTCATCCGCGGCGCGATCCGGGTCTTCATGGCCGCCTACAGCGTACGCCGGCACGAGACCGCCTGACCGCATCCTTGACTGCCGCCGCGCACCGGCCAAAACTCCGCAAGAACGATCAAACCCGGCTGCCGGCTTTTCTCTAAGGAAGAAGCCGCAACTAGGGGAACGAGGATGAGCGCCATCGCACGGGCGATATGGTTCATAGAGAGCCATTTCGAAAGCGATATATCGCTGGAAGAGATATCGGAAGCCGCCGGATTGTCGCGCTACCATCTGTCGCGCGTCTTCGGGCTCGTCACCGGCCACTCGATCAGCGGCTATATCAGGGGGCGGCGTCTCAGCCGCGCCGTGCCCACGCTTGTCGACGGTTCATCCACCATTCTCGAGGTTGCGCTTTGCGCGGGCTACGGCTCGCACGAGGCTTTCACCCGTGCCTTCCGCGACCAGTTCGGCATGACGCCGGATGCGGTGCGCAAACAGGGGCACGCCCGCAATCTTGTCTTGTTGGAGCCGATCAGAATGGAACCCGCCCACCTCAACGACCTCGAACCGCCCCGCTTCGAAACCCTTCAGCCGATGCTTCTTGCCGGCCTGCAGGAGATTTACGCCTATGGCGGCAATGCCGCCATTCCCTCCCTCTGGCAGAAGTTCAATGCCCATTTCGGCCATATCTCCGGCCAGAAGGGCAATGTCGCCTACGGCGTCTGCACGCATATCGACGGCGAAGCGGAGAAGTTCCGCTACATGGCCGGCGTCGAGATCTCCGATGCCGGCGACCTGCCGCCGGATTTTACGACGCTCAGGCTTCCGGGCCAGCGCTACGCCGTCTTCACCCATCGCGGCCATGTCTCCGGCATTTCCTCGACCATGAACCGGATTTTCGGCGCGTGGTGGCCGACATCGGGCTTGGAGCACGGCGACATGCCCGACATGTTCGAACGTTACGACGACCGCTTCGATCCCTATACCGGCATGGGCGTCACCGAAATCTGGCTACCTATCAGAGCATGATGCCGAAAAGTGTGAGCGGTTTTCGGGCGACATCATGCTCTAACCTTTTAATTTAGAACAGGATTCAAATTTAAGGCCGACCCGGCCTTAAATCATCCTGTTCTAGGGAATAAAAGTCACATCGATTTCGTATATCCCCTTGCGGTGCTTGCGCAGCAGACCGCGGACACTACATTGCGGGCGTCATCGCTCACGTGACGCAAAGGGGATATACGCTGATGCAGGAAATTATGACGCTCATTCAGGATCCGGCCGCCTGGGTGGCGCTCATCACGCTGGTGGTGATGGAAGTCGTTCTCGGGATCGACAACCTGATCTTCATTTCCATTCTCACCAACAAACTGCCCCCCGAGCACCGGGAGAAAGCCCGTAAGATCGGCATCGGTCTGGCCCTCGTCATGCGCCTGGCGCTGCTCGGCACCGTCGCCTGGATCGTGCAGCTGACCGAGCCGCTGTTTGAGGCCTTCGGACACGGCTTCTCTTGGAAGGATCTGATCCTGATCGCCGGCGGCCTGTTCCTGGTCTGGAAAGCCACCAAGGAAATTCACCACACGGTCGATCCGGTGGATCATCAGGAGGATTTCATCGCGAAATCCGTCACGACGGGCTTTGCGTCGGCTATCGGCCAGATCCTGCTGCTCGACCTGGTCTTCTCCGTCGACAGCATCATCACCGCCGTCGGCATGACGCCGCATCTGCCGATCATGGTGATCGCCGTCATCGCCGCCGTCACCGTCATGCTGGTTGCTGCAAACCCGCTCGCCAACTTCATCGAGAGGAACCCGACGATCGTGATGCTGGCGCTGGCCTTCCTGCTGATGATCGGCACGACGCTGATCGCCGAAGGCATGGGCTTCCATGTGCCGAAGGGTTACGTCTACGCCGCCATGGCCTTCTCGGCGCTGGTCGAGGTGCTGAACATGTTCGCGCGCAACGCCCGCAAGCGGAAACGCGAAGGCGCGCATTGAGGCTGATATGGGAGGGCGCGCTGCAACCGGTGCGCCCTCCCAGCGCCGGCAAGCCTCTGCGGACGCGGTTTTTCTTGACGCGCCCGGTTGAATATGGCCTAAGGCCAGCCGAACGGACGATCGGCGAATGGTGCGGGCGAATGCCCTTTTTCGGCCGGTTTGCCGATGAAGATATCTGCATCCTTCCGGCCGAACCTCGCTTTCCCGCGAATACCGTCCGGCATTCATTGACGGGCACATACAATGACAGTTTCCGGGACAGCTACCGGCGTCCGCGTCCGCATCGCTCCCTCGCCGACCGGCGAGCCGCATGTCGGCACCGCTTACATCGCTCTCTTCAACTACCTCTTCGCCAAGAAGCACGGTGGCGAGTTCATCCTGCGCATCGAGGATACCGATGCGACGCGCTCGACCCCGGAATTCGAAACGAAGGTGCTGGACGCGCTGAAATGGTGCGGGCTGGAATGGAAGGAAGGCCCCGATATCGGCGGCCCCTACGGCCCCTATCGCCAGTCCGACCGCAAGCCGATGTACCAGCCCTACGCACAGGAATTGCTGGACAACGGCCATGCCTTCCGCTGTTTCTGCACGCCCCAGCGCCTGGAGCAGATGCGCGAGGCGCAGCGCGCCGCCGGCAAGCCGCCGAAATATGACGGTCTCTGCCTCAGCCTGACCGCGGAGGAAGTGACCTCGCGCACGGCCGCCGGCGAAGCCTCGGTCATCCGCATGAAGATCCCGGCCGAAGGCTCCTGCGACTTCACCGACGGCGTCTACGGCGATGTCAGCATCCCGTGGGATTCGGTCGACATGCAGGTCCTCATCAAGGCCGACGGCATGCCGACCTATCACATGGCCAACGTCATCGACGACCATCTGATGAAGATCACTCATGTGGCGCGCGGCGAGGAATGGCTGGCTTCGGTGCCGAAGCACATCCTGCTCTATCGCTATTTCGGCTGGGACCAGCCGGTCTTCATGCATCTGTCGCTGATGCGCAATGCCGACAAGTCGAAGCTGTCGAAGCGCAAGAACCCGACCTCGATCTCCTATTACTCCGCGCTCGGTTACATCCCCGAAGCGCTGATGAACTTCCTCGGCCTGTTCTTCATGCAGATCGCCGAAGGCGAAGAGCTTCTTGATATGGACGAGCTCTCCGAAAAATTCGATCCGGAAAACCTCTCCAAAGCAGGCGCGATCTTCGACATCCAGAAGCTCGACTGGCTGAACGGCCGCTGGATCCGCGAGAAGCTTTCCGAAGAAGAATTCCAGGCCCGCGTGCTGACCTGGGCGATGGAAAACGACCGCCTGATGGCGGGCCTGCGCCTGTCGCAGACGCGCATTTCCAAGCTCGGCGAACTGCCCGATCTCGCCGGCTTCCTGCTGAAATCAGATCTCGGCCTGCAGCCTTCCGACTTCGCCAAGATCAAGTCGCCGCCGGAAGAGATTCTGGAGATCCTCAACACCGTCCAGCCGGATCTCGAAAAGATCCTGGAATGGAATGTCGAGACCATCGAAGCGGAGCTGCGAGCGATTTCCGATCGCATGGGCAAGAAGCTGAAGGTCGTGGTCTCGCCGCTCTTCGTCGCCGTCTCCGGCTCGTCGCGCTCGCTGCCGCTCTTCGATTCCATGGCGATCCTCGGACGCTCCGTCGTGCGCCAGCGCCTGAAGCTCGCCGCCCAGGCGGTCGCCGCCCTCGTCGGCTCGAAATGACAGCGGAAGCCCCTCTCCCTTGTGGGGAGGGTTAGCGCAGAGCCAGACGCCGCGCTTCGGGCCACGAACGCTGATTTTAGAATTCATGCCGCATCGATGAGGCAAAAGACATGAACGACAAGACCGAAAACACCCTTTCCTCCGACGCGACCGAAGTGCGCGCCCAGAAGCTGAAGCTGCTGCGCGAACAGATCGGCGAGGTCTATCCGGCGCATTTCCACCGGACGCTGACCAATGCCGAGCTTGGCGCCAAGTATGAATCTCTGGAACCCGACGTCGAGACGCAGGATGTCGTGACCGTCGCCGGCCGCGTCTATTCCTCGCGCAACTCCGGCATGTTCATGGATATCCGCGACGCTTCCGGCAAGATCCAGATCTTCAGCCACAAGGACACGACGCCGGAAGAGGCCCGCGCCCTGCTGCCGATGATCGACATCGGCGACATCATCGGCGTCACCGGCATCGTGCGCCGCACCAAGCGCGGCGAGCTGACGATCAACGCGCAGAAGATCGAAATGCTGACCAAGTCGCTGCTGCCGATGCCCGAGAAGTGGCACGGCCTCTCCGACATTGAGCTGCGCTATCGCAAGCGCCATCTCGACATCATGACCAATGAGGATTCGAAGCTTCGTTTCCAGCAGCGCTCGAAGATCGTCTCCGGCATCCGCCGCTTCATGGAAAATGACGGCTTCATGGAAGTCGAGACACCGATGCTGCAATCGATCTATGGCGGCGCCACCGCCGAGCCGTTCAAGACGCATCACAACACGCTGAAGCTCGACATGTACCTGCGCATCGCGCCGGAACTGTTCCTGAAGCGCACGCTGGTCTCCGGCCTCACCGACAAGGTCTTCGAAATCAACCGGAACTTCCGCAACGAAGGCGTCTCCACCCGGCACAATCCGGAATTCACGATGATGGAGTGCTATTGGGCCTATGCCGACTACGAGGACATGATGGACCTCGTCGAGCGGCTGTTCGAGGGCCTGGCGCTCTCCATTCACGGCACGACGGAATTCGACTTCGGCGACAAGCGGCTCTCCTTCAAGGGTCCGTTCAAGCGCGTTCCGATGCCTGACGCGGTCAAGGAAGCCACCGGCATCGACTTCCTGGCGATGAAGACCGACGAAGAAGCCCGTGCTGCCGCCAAGGGTGCCGGTTTCGAAGTCGAGAAGGATTGGACCTGGGGCGAATGCCTCGCCTTCATCTTCGAGGAAAAGGTTGAAGCCACCCTGATCCAGCCGTCTCACGTCACGCATTTCCCGAAGGACATCTCGCCCTTCGCCAAGGAAGTGCCGGGCGAACCGCGCCTCGTCGAGCGCTTCGAGACCTATTGCAACGCCTGGGAACTCGGCAACGCCTTTTCGGAACTCAACGATCCCGAAGAGCAGCGCCGCCGCATGGTCGAGCAGCTCGAGCAGGCCCATGCCCGCGGCGAAAAGGAAAAGCAGCTGGACGAAGAATTCCTCGATGCGATCGACCAGGGCATGCCGCCTGCAGGCGGTCTCGGCATCGGCGTCGACCGCCTGATCATGCTTCTGACCAACGCGCCGTCGATCCGCGACGTCATTCTCTTCCCGGCTCGCCGCAACAAGGCCGACTGACAGGAAGAATTGCAGCAAAAACAAAGCGGAGTGCCGGCCGGCGCTCCGCTTTTTTCATGCCGTTGGTTCAGTGGGTCTTGGCAGCTTCCGCCGGCGGCTCTTCGGCCGGCGCCTCGGCCACCACCTCGGCGCCGTTGCCCTCCTCAGCGGGCGCGGCTTCGCTCTCGGCGGCCGGCGCTGCGCCATGCCCGCCGCCTTCGGCCTTCTTCTCCTTGCCTTTTTCCTCGTTCTTCGTCGAGCCGACCGCGACCGGATCGACGCAATCCTCGGGATCTTTGAAAGCGCCGCTGATCATCGCGATCTCATCGGTCGGCAGTTCGATGCGCTCGCCGAAGAACAGCCCGTTTTCGCTGGCCTCACCGTCATAGTAACGGGCAGTATAGGTCTTGTCGTCGAGGCCCGGAACGGTCTTGTCGGGATGCGGGATATAGATGACGTCGGCGCCGATTGCCCGGCCGCGAATGTCCGCGCGCAGCGTCGGGCCGTTCTCGTCGAGCACCACCACCTGCACCAGGTCCGGCTTCTGCGCTGCATAGACGGCCTGGGCGACGCGAAGCGCGGTCCTGACCCGCGTCATCCCGTCCGTCGGTTCGGTTTTGATATATTTCCGGACCCAGACATGATCCTGCTTCTTGATCGTCACCAGGTTGACGTCGCTGCATTCGAGCCCATAGACCCTGTCGGAGGAGCCGATCAGCCTGTCCTTGCCGACATAGACTGCCGCGCCGCCGGAAACGCCCGCCAGAAGAGCGACTCCGCCGATGATGATCGTCAATTTCCGGGAAGGCCGGAATATCCGCAGTAAGGCCTTCACGCCAACTGCTCCGCCATCTGAAACTCCAACGCAGGACAAGTGCCGAGATGCTAGAGAAATGACGTTTCGGAAAGTTTAAGTGGACACGCCAAGCGCGCCCCATTTCAGGAAAATCCCAAAAAAGGTCTGAATTTTTCGGCTGCTTGCCACGGCACATTCCGCCATGCTCTAAACACGCCCATGGCCTTCACGCTTCGCCAGATCCAGTATTTCGTCGCCGTCGCCGAACAAGGTTCAGTGACGCGGGCCGCACAGAACCTTTCAATCTCGCAATCTTCGGTGACGGAAGCGCTGAAGGAACTCGAAACGGACCTTGGAGTGGCGCTCTTCGAGCGCCATCCGCGCGGGCTGACGATCACCCATAACGGCCACCAATTCCTGCGTCACGCGACGAAGATCCTAGCTTCCGTCTCCGATGCGCGCACTAGCTTCTCCGGCCAGCAAAGCGCTCTTTCCGGCACGCTGAACATCGGCGTCACCTCGCTCGTCGCCGGCTACGTGCTCTCCGATCTCCTGGCGCGATACCGGCGCGCCTGCCCGGGCATCGAGGTCAGCGCCATCGAGGACAATGGCGGCTATCTCGAACACCTGTTGGTCGGGGGCGAACTCGATGTCGCCGTCATGGTCATATCGAACCTGCGCGACCGCATGGCGCTGCAGGCGGAAATCCTCGAAACCTCGCCCTACCGGCTATGGCTGCCGATGGGCCATCCGCTGGTGTCGGCCGATATCATCTCGGTCGCCGATATCGCCCGCGAACCGCTGATCATGCTGACGGTCGACGAAATCGAGGAGAACACCGGCAAGCTGCTTTCCGCGCTCGGCGCCCGCCCGCATGTCGCCTTCCGCACCCGCTCGGTGGAAGCGGTGCGCAGCCTCGTTGCGACGGGCGCCGGCGTCGCGCTGCTTCCCGATCTCGTCTATCGCCCCTGGTCGCTGGAAGGCGACCGCATCGAGAGCCGGGACGTCTCCGGCTCGCTGCCGGTCGTGCAGGTCGGCATGGTCTGGCGCAAGGGTTCCAGCCTGCCGCAGGCGGCGCGCGATTTCGTCGGTATTGCCGAAAGCATGCGGTCGGGCCGCGTCCGTTGATATCGGAATTTCCGATATCGCCCTTCTGTTAAATGAATTTGCGAAAGCGGCATTTTGGCGTCACCTTCTTAACTGGGAACGAACAGCCACAGAAGTGGCACCAAACCGGGAGACGGATGATGACGAATCTCTTGAAATCCTGCACGGCAGCGCTTGCCAGCCTGAGCTTCGCGACGCAGGTGGTCGCCGCCGAACCGCTGAAGGCGCTCGGCAAGGGCGAAGGCGCGGTCAGCATCGTCGCCTGGGCCGGTTACATCGAACGCGGCGAAACCGACAAGAACTATGACTGGGTCACCGATTTCGAAAAGGAGACCGGCTGCAAGGTTTCCGTCAAGACCGCCGCCACCTCCGATGAAATGGTCTCGCTGATGAACGAGGGCGGCTTCGATCTCGTCACCGCCTCGGGCGACGCGTCGCTCCGCCTCATTGCCGGCAAGCGTGTCCAGCCGATCAACACCGATCTGATCCCGAGCTTCAAGAATGTCGACGAGCGCCTGCAGAACGGCCCATGGTACACGGTCGGCGGCGTGCATTACGGCGTGCCCTATCTCTGGGGGCCGAATGTGCTGATGTATAATACCGATGCCTTCAAGGACAAGGCGCCGACCAGTTGGAACGTCGTCTTCGAAGAGCAGATCCTGCCCGACGGCAAGTCGAACAAGGGCCGCGTCCAAGCCTATGACGGCGCGATCTACATCGCCGACGCTGCCATGTATCTGATGGCTCACAAGCCGGATCTCGGCATCAAGGACCCCTACGAACTGACCGAAGACCAGTATAAGGCGGCCCTCGACCTGCTGCGCGGCCAGCGCAAGCTCGTCTCCCGCTACTGGCACGATGCAATGATCCAGATCGACGACTTCAAGAACGAAGGTGTCGTCGCCTCCGGCTCCTGGCCCTTCCAGGTGAACCTGCTCCAGGCCGACAAGCAGAAGATCGCCTCCACCTTCCCGGATGAAGGCGTCACCGGCTGGGCCGACACGACAATGCTGCACACCGACAGCGAACATCCGAACTGCGCCTATATGTGGATGGAACATTCGCTGAAGGCCAAGGTCCAGGGTGATGCCGCCGCCTGGTTCGGCGCCGTGCCCTCCGTTCCCGCTGCCTGCAAGGGCAATGAACTGATGGGCGACGCCGGCTGCACCACAAACGGCTTCGATCACTTCGACAAGATCAAGTTCTGGAAGACCCCGGTCGCCAAATGCACGACGCAGGGCGAATGCGTACCCTATCACCGCTGGGTCTCGGATTATATCGGCGTGATCGGCGGGCGGTGAGCCGATCCGCTCCTATGCGTAAAATCCCCTCCCCAACCCCTCCCCACAAGGGGGAGGGGCTAAGAGTGGCGCCGCCGAATCCTGCCGAAACACCAAGGTATTTGCGAAAGGGTACGGCAAGTTAAGCCCCTCCCCCTTGTGGGGAGGGGTTTGGGGCGGGGTCTTTATTGGCCAGGACCAAAGCCCTCTCTAACATGCAAGACCCGGAGCCCTTCCATGACGTCAGCCGTCCGTTTCCAGCAGGTATCACGCCATTTCGGCCAGGTTCGCGCCGTCGATGGTGTCGATCTAGACATCGCGCCGGGCGAATTCTTCGCCATGCTTGGCCCGTCCGGCTCCGGCAAGACGACCTGCCTCAGGCTGATCGCCGGATTCGAGCAGCCGACCGCGGGCCATATCCAGATCTTCGGTGAGACGGCCGATGGTGTTCCGCCCTATCGGCGCAACGTCAACACGGTGTTCCAGGACTATGCGCTCTTCCCGCACCTCAACATCCTCGACAATGTCGCCTACGGGCTGATGGTCAAGGGCGTCGGCAAGACGGAACGGATGAAGGCCGCGAATGACGCTCTCGAACTCGTCAAGCTGCCGGGTTACGGCGCCCGCCGCCCCGGCCAGCTGTCGGGCGGCCAGCGCCAGCGCGTGGCGCTCGCCCGCGCGCTCGTCAACAAGCCGAAAGTGCTGCTGCTCGACGAACCTCTTGGAGCATTGGACCTGAAGCTGCGCGAGCAGATGCAGGAGGAGTTGAAGAGCCTGCAGCGGGCGCTCGGCATAACCTTCGTCTTCGTCACCCATGATCAGGGCGAGGCGCTGTCCATGGCCGATCGCGTCGCCGTCTTCAACAATGGCAACATCGTCCAGCACGGCACGCCGCAGGATATCTACCGCTGCCCGAAGACCCGCTTCGTCGCCGATTTCGTCGGCTCGTCCAACGTGATCGCGCCTGATCTGATGGCGTCACTCGGCGGCGAGAAGCGCTGGGCGAGCCTGCGCCCCGAAGCGATCCGGCTCGCAAGCGACGGCATCGAGGCGAAAGTCGAAAATGCAAGTTTCCTCGGTGCGGCGACGCGCCTCAGCGTTGATCTCAAGGGCAGCCGGCTGCATGTCATGCTGCCGGCCGGCGCATCCGTGCCCGATGTCGGCGCCGGCATCCGGCTTGCCTGGCAGCCTGCCGATATCCACTACATGGACGACGCGGCATGACGGCGCTCACCATGTCAGGCGGCAAGACATCGATCCTTCCGCGACGCGGCGGGTTCTTCGGCCTGATGTCCGACGCCTTCTGGCGGCATCCGAAGCTCCTACTCTTCCTGATGCTGACGCCGCCACTGCTCTGGCTCGGCATCATCTATATCGGCTCGCTGATCGCCCTGCTTCTGCAGAGCTTTTTCTCGATCGACGATTTTTCCGGGCTGGTGAATTACGAATTCACGCTCGCGACCTATGCCCAGCTCCTGAGCCCGACGAATTTCGACATCATCGTCCGCACCGTCGTGATGGCAGCCCTCGTCACCATCGCCTCGGCGCTGATCGCTTTCCCGATCGCCTATTACGCGGCGCGGTATGCGCAGGGCAAATGGAAGGCATTGTTTTATCTCGGCGTCATGCTGCCGCTGTGGTCGAGCTATCTCGTCAAGATCTACGCCTGGAAGCTGATCCTCGCCAAGGAAGGCATCCTCACCTGGATCTTCGAGAAGCTCCATCTCTCCTGGCTGCTCGACGGCATCCTGAACCTGCCCGTCGTCGGCGGCAATTCGCTCTCGGTGAGCTACCTCGGCACCTTCATCGTCTTCGTCTATATCTGGCTGCCTTATATGATCCTGCCGACCCAGGCGGCGCTCGAGCGCGTGCCCGGCAACCTGATCGAAGCTTCGGCGGATCTCGGCGCCACGCCGCGCCAGACCTTCCGCACCGTGCTGCTGCCGCTGGCGCTCCCCGGCATCGTCGCCGGTTCGATCTTCACCTTCTCGCTGACATTGGGCGATTACATCATCCCGCAGATCATCGGCTCCTCCAGGCTCTTCATCGGCCAGGCCGTCTATGCCCAGCAGGGAACGGCCGGCAACGTGCCGCTGGCGGCCGCTTTCTCGGTCGTGCCGATCGTCATCATGGCGCTCTATCTGTGGATCGCCAAGAAACAGGGAGCCTTCGATGCGCTCTGACCTCAAGACGGCGCCGCTGCCCCTGAAGATCGCCGCCGGAATCGGCCTGCTCTTCCTGCACCTGCCGATCCTGCTGATCTTCGTCTATGCCTTCACGACGGAAGAGAAGAGCTACCAGTGGCCACCACCGGGGCTGACGCTGCAATGGTTCGCCGTCGCCTGGAACCGGCCGGATGTCTGGTCGGCGCTCGGCCTTTCCGTGCAGGTCGCCGTCATCGCCACCGCGATCGCGCTCGTCCTCGGCACGCTCTGCGCAGCCGCCGTCAGCCAGACCAAATTCTTCGGCCGCGAAGCGATCTCATTGCTGGTCATCCTGCCGATCGCCCTTCCCGGCATCATCACCGGCATTGCGCTGCGCTCCGCCTTCAGCCTTTTCGACATTCCCTTTTCGGTCTGGACGATCGTGCTCGGCCACGCCACCTTCTGCGTGGTCGTCGTCTACAACAATGCGGTCGCCCGCTTCCGCCGCACGTCAGGCTCGCTGATCGAGGCTTCGATGGATCTCGGCGCCGACGGCTTCCAGACCTTCCGCCATGTCATCCTGCCGAATATCGGCACCGCCCTCCTGGCCGGCGGCATGCTGGCTTTCGCCCTTTCCTTCGACGAGGTCATCGTCACCACCTTCACCGGCGGCCAGCAATCGACCCTGCCGATCTGGATGCTCGAAGAACTCATCCGCCCGCGCCAGCGCCCCGTCACCAATGTAGTGGCCATGGTCGTGGTGCTCGTCACCTTCCTGCCGATCCTGGCAGCCTACTACCTTACCCGCGACGGCGACCAGATCGCCGGCGCCGGCAAATAACAGGGAGAACATCATGGACACCCAAATGCTGATCGGTTCCCGCTTCGAAAAGGGCACGGAGACGGAGGAGCACATCCTGAACCCGAAGACCGGCGAGACGGTAGTCGACCTTCCCGAAGCTTCGCTCTCCCAGGTCGACGCCGCCGTCGATGCCGCCGAAAAGGCCTTTGCAAGCTGGTCGCAGACGACGCCCGCCGAGCGCTCCGGCTATCTCCTGAAGATTGCCGACTCCATCGAAAAAGATGCCGCCGGTTTCGCCGCGCTGGAGGCGCTGAACTGCGGCAAGCCGATCAATTCAGTGCTGAACGACGAAATCCCGGCGATCGTCGATTGTTATCGCTTTTTCGCGGGCGCGGTGCGCAACCTGCACGGACCGGCCGCGGGCGAATACCTGCCCGGCCATACCTCGATGATCCGCCGCGATCCGATCGGCGTCGTCGGCTCGATCGCGCCTTGGAACTATCCGCTGATGATGATGGCCTGGAAGCTTGCGCCGGCGATCGCCGGCGGCAATACCGTCGTCTTCAAGCCGTCGGAACAGACGCCGCTGACGGCGCTGAAGATGGCGAAACTGCTTTCCGACATTCTTCCCGAAGGCGTCGTCAACGTCATCCTCGGCCGCGGCGAAAGCGTCGGCAACGCGCTCATCAATCATGCCAAGATCGGCATGGTCTCGATCACAGGCGACGTCGCGACCGGCAAGAAGGTGCTCCAAGCCGCCGCCAAGACCGTCAAGCGCACCCATCTCGAACTCGGCGGCAAGGCCCCGGTCATCGTCTTCGACGATGCCGATATCGACGCCGTCGTGTCAGGCATCCGCACCTTCGGCTACTACAATGCCGGCCAGGACTGCACCGCCGCCTGCCGCATCTATGCCGACGCCAAGGTCTATGACAATTTCGTCGCCGATCTCTCCTCTGCCGTATCGAGCATCCGCTTCAACCAAGCCGACGATACCGAAAACGAGATCGGCCCGCTGATCTCCAGGCGCCAGCGCGACCGCGTCGAAAGCTTCGTCGCCCGTGCTTCCGAACACAAGCACATGGAAATCACCACCGGCGGCTCGGTCTCCGGCGACAAGGGCTTCTTCTTCACCCCGACCGTCATTGCGGGCGCTCTTCAGGACGACGAGATCGTCCGCCGCGAGGTCTTCGGCCCCGTCGTCTCGGTCACCCGCTTCTCCCAAGCCGATGAAGCCATCGCCTGGGCGAATGACAGCGATTACGGTCTCGCATCCTCGGTCTGGACCAAGGATATCGGCCGCGGCATGAAGACCGCCGCCCGCCTGCAATATGGCTGCACCTGGATCAACACGCATTTCATGCTGGTCAACGAGATGCCGCATGGCGGCCTCAAGCAATCGGGCTACGGCAAGGACATGTCCGTCTATGCGCTGGAAGACTATACCGCCGTTCGCCACGTGATGATCAATCACGGGTGAACGACGAAAGGAAAAGATGTGGCATAAAGATCAGGTTCGCGCGTAGAAACGGGGCGAACCTTCTGCGGCAAAACAACATATCGCCAAATATTGCCTGCTATTGTCATATCCATTGCAGCAATAATGAAGGTAAATCGTGATTTCCGGCTCGATTGCCGGCTCCGCAACGGATCTCGGTGAGGCAGCATTATTCATGGCGACGCGCATCGATATCTCCGAACTCGAAAAGGCCACGGACGGATTACTGGAATCCGCCCTCGTTCCAGAAAAATGGACCGGCACGCTGGAAGCGATCTGCCGGGCGACCAGCTCGGAAGGCGCCCACATCATGCCGGCGGTCGGCAAGTTTTCACCCGGCTTCCTGACGACGCCCAACCTGCTCGAAGCCTTCGACGTCTATTTCGCCGAGGGCTGGCATAAGCGGGATTACCGTGAGCGCGGACTTCCCGTCGCGCTTGCCAAGGGCGTCATCATCGAGCACGACATCGCCTCGGAAGAAGAGTTTCGGCACCATGAATTCTATACCGAATTCCTCAGCCGTTTCGGTCTGCGTTATTCCGCCATGATCGCCTTTACCTCGGGCGATACGCTGCTCAGCCTCAACCTCCAGCGCCGGATCGACGATCCTCCCTTTAACCGGGAGGACGAGCGCATCCTGCTCTCCATGCAATCGAAGCTGACCACCTCGGCCGAAATCATCCGTTCATTGCAGGCCGCAAAGATCGACGGCATGAGCGAGGCTTTCGAGCTCAGCGGCACCGCTGCCGTCTTCTTCGACCGTACCGGCCGTGTCAGCCATCTGAACAATCGGGCCGAAAGGCTGCTCAACGGCGACATCCGCATCGTCGACCGCGAACTGGTGTCCGCAAGCCAGGAAGAAACCGGCCTTCTGCGGCAGCATGTGAAAGCGGTTCTTGCGGGAGACCCTTTCGTCAGCCCTGCCGTCTCGACGCCGGTGCTTTTCTCGCGCGCCGGCAAGGCCCCGCTCGTCATTCGCGCCCAAGCGCTGCGAGGCCTGCCCGCGGACATCTTCGCCCACTCGCGCGCCGTGGCCATCATCACCGACCTTTCCGAACGCGCAAGAACGGACGGCGACCTCCTGCGGCGGCTCTTCGCCCTGACGCCGCAGGAGGCGACCGTCGCCCGTCTGCTGACGGAAGGCTCCTCGCCGCGCCAGATCGCCGAGATTTGCGGCCTGAGCTATGAAACGGCGCGCGGCTACGTCAAGAAGGTGCTCGCCAAGACCGGGACGCAGCGCCAGTCGCAGCTGATCTCGCTTCTCTCCGCCGTGAAAATCTAGCGCCGGACATTGGCAACCCTCCGCCCGCGCATGGCGAAGCATCCTTCCAGCCATCCGGGAACAATTTCCCTGCTGCCGCGTCTTCCCAAGCAAACGCAAAGGATGATGCCATGCTCAAATGGGCTCTGATATTCTTCGTCATTTCGATCATCGCCGGTTTCTTCGGCTTCTCCGGCGTATCCGCCGCCACCGCGACGATCGCACGCGTTCTATTCGGCATCGCGCTGGTGATCTTCCTGATCTTCCTCGTCCTGGCGCTGATGGCGGGCCAGGCGATCCTCTGAACGCTTGAGGACAAAATCCGCTACAGGACGGCCCTGAACAAGGGATGCATGCTATCAGCCCGCCGTTTCAGCAGATGGTCGATCGATATCGATCCCGCGCCGACGGCCGCGAGAACGAACATACCGCCGGCAATCGCCAGGTCCTTTTCGAAGTGCAGCAGTTCGTTCTGGCTCTCGAAATTGGCATGAAAAAGCAAGGCGGTCGCCAGGCAGAAAAGCGCCAGCGCCAATGCGCCGAGCCGGCAGAGGAAGCCCGCCGCGACAGAAAGGCCGGCGCCGATTTGAAGCGCGATGGTGGCGAGGGCAACCGGCGCCGAGAGGCCGAGTTTTTCGAAGGTTTCGATGGTCGCCGGAAGATCTACCGCCAGCGTCGTTCCTTCATGCAGGAAGATCAGGGACAAGAGAAGCCTGCCCAGGAGAAGAATGAAATCGGCCAGGCTAGGCCGGCTTGAGGCGCTTTCCATCACATCCTCCGGTTTGCCGAGCAGGCAGGCCCGCTCTTTCGTTCAGGCCTTCTTCCATACTCCTTATTGCCCGCCACGGCTCGCCCTATAGCAGGCTTGCCCCGACATTGATCGCCAGCGCCAGTATCGTCGTATTGAACAGAAACGACAGCACGGCATGGAGCAGCGTCAGCTTGCGCATGCTGGTCGAACTGACTGCCACGTCCGCCGTCTGCGCCGCAACGCCGATGGTGAAGGAGAAATAGAGGAAATCCCAGTAGCCGGGCTCGTCGATCCCGTCGGGAAATTTCAGGCCGCCCTCATCGTCCGCTCCGCCGTAGAAATAGTGGGCATAGTGGATGGTGAAGAGCGTGTGCAGGAAAACCCAGGAGATCAGGATCGTCAGCACCGCGCCGCCCGCCCGCGCCAGGGCGACATCGGGCGCCGCCTCCTTGATCGAATGAAGCTCGAGGCCGATGCCGGCAATGCTTGCGAGCGAAGCACCGATCGAAAGAGCCAGCAGGACCGTATCGGAAAAATCGAGGTCTTCGGCGCGTTTCCGGATGCTCTCGACCGTCGCCCGCAGCATCTTGCGCCAGCTGAGCGCAACGAAAAGGCCGGCGCTGGCATTCCATCCGAACAGCACGTTGCGGGCGCTGACATCGCGCGAGGTCACGGCCAGGAAGACCGCCAGGCCGGCAAGGGCGGCGATGATGAAGCTTGCATGCCGGGAGGAAAGCGCCGCCAGAGATGTTGCCCGTTCCTCCTCCATCTTCGCCTCCGGCCGCATAGGCCCTTGATAACAGCATGAAAAAGGCGCGGCTGCCAGTGGGCCGCCGCGCCTGCGATCGTTTGCCTTACCCTATCAGGCGGCGGCGAGCTGCAGTTCCTTCTGCACCATGGTGCGCAGCGTCCCCAGATCCTTGGCGAAAGCGCGGATGCCTTCGGCGAGCTTTTCGGTCGCCATCGCGTCTTCGTTCATCATCCAGCGGAAGGTCTTCTCGTCGACCGTGATTTTTGCGGCCGGCTTGATCGTTTCAGGCGACAGCTTGCGCTCGAGCTTGCCCTGATCGTTCGAAAGCTCGTCGAGCAGGTTCGGAGCGATGGTCAGGCGATCGCAGCCGGCCAGCGCTTCGATTTCGCCGGTGTTGCGGAACGATGCGCCCATGACGACCGTCTTGATGTCGTTGGCTTTGTAGTAGTTGTAGATGTCGCGGACGGACAGGACGCCCGGATCTTCTTCGGCAGTGAAATCCTTGCCGGTCGACTTCTTGTACCAGTCGAGGATACGGCCGACGAAGGGCGAAATCAGGAAAACCTTGGCATCGGCGCAGGCGATCGCCTGTGCCTTGGAGAAGAGCAGCGTCAGATTGCAGTCGATGCCTTCCTTCTGCAGGATCTCAGCTGCGCGAATGCCTTCCCAGGTAGAAGCAAGCTTGATGAGGATGCGGTCCTTCTCGATGCCACGCTCCTTGTAGGCGGCAATGATGCTGCGCGCCTTGTTCAGCGATGCTTCGGTATCGAAGGACAGGTCGGCATCGACCTCAGTCGAAACGCGGCCGGGAACGAGCTTCACCAGGGCGGCGCCCACGGAGATGGCAAGGCGGTCGGCAACGGCTGCGGCGGCAACATTCGCATCACCGCCGAGCTTCTTGCCCCAGGCGATCGCTTCCTTCATGTCGTCGGCAAACATGTCGGTGCCGAGCGCCTTGAGAACGATGGAGGGGTTGGTCGTGCAGTCGACCGGCTTCAGGCGGGCGACAGCCTGAATATCGCCGGTATCGGCGACGACGGTGGTAATCTCGCGGAGTTGGTCAAGCTTGGATGTCATGGTCGGTAATCCTTGTTGAATTTGGGCTGCGGACCGGCGCGAGTTCGCCCGGCAAAGAGGTGATCTAGGGACAGATGGTTTGCATGCTGCAGGCGAAAATACGCGCATCCGTCACGGCTGATTCATAAACGTGAAGGACAGTCGACGTGTTCCGGCCGCGTGCGAACGGCCGATCGAACGCAAGCGGCGCCGCCTGCGGCTCAAAGGCCGGTCGTGACTTTCGGCATGCCCGCACTATGTCCTCCTCGGACGGACAGGAACGACTTGATGTCGTCAGGACTATCAACGCTCGGCGATGGAAAAGTCAAGGACATTTGTGCATTTCAATTGACATAAGTGTCACGCCCGTCATTATCCCAGCAGCAAGCGCATCGTCAAAGCCTCTATCCCCAAGAGGACAGGAATCGTGCGGGAGGAGATGTGGTCAAACTCAAACGCGGCACGCATACGGCCTATTCCGAAGCGTCCTCGCTTCGGCTGAGGGCCGCATGGCTCTATTACAATGAGGGCCTGACGCAGAAAGACGTTGCCGAACAGCTCGGCATCAGCCGCACCACCGTCATCCGCCTGCTCGACGAAGCGATGAAGCGCAGCGAAGTCCAGATCTGGATCAACGATTCGATCGGCGACTGCGTCGAGCTTTCGGTGAAGCTGGAGCGCGCCTACGGCCTCGATGAGGCGATCGTGGTGCCGGCCCCGGTCAAATGCGACGTCGATTCACTGGCAAAGAATGTCGGCCTGGCGCTCGGCCAGTTCCTCTCGGAAGCCATTCCCGACGACTATACGATCGGTGTCGGCTGGGGCCGCACCATGACGGCCTCGCTGGCAAGCTTCCGTCCGCCGCGCCGCGACAACTGCAAGATCGTTTCCCTGCTCGGCGGCATCGTCGCCGTGCACCAGACGAACCCGATCGATTATACCTGGCGCCTGGCAAACCAGCTCGGCGCCGAATGCTACATGTTCCTGGCGCCGCTTCTCGTCGATTCCGTCGAGACCAAGCGCAATCTCATCGAGAAATGCGGGCTGGACACGATCTATCGTCTTGCCGAAAATCTCGATCTCGCCATCGTCAGCTGCGGCGACATCGGCCCGCACTCGACCTCGTTGTCGGAAGGCTGGATATCGAAAGCCGAGCTGCAGGAGCTGATCGATGCCGGCTGCGTCTGCGACACCATGTTCAACTTCCTCGACAAGGACGGCAATTCCGTCGACCATTCGATCAATCGGCGCGTCATGTCCGTCGATCTCGATACGCTGAAGGAAGCCAGGCATATCGTGCTCTCCTCCGGCGGCGCCCACCGCGCCGTCGCCATCCGCGCCACGATCAAGCGCATCGGCTGCAACACGCTGATCACGGATGAAAGTGCGGCACGGGCACTGCTGGAACTGGCGGAGCACGCTTGATTTACTTTCGGCGCCGCCGCTCAGGCGTGCGCCGACTCCCAGCCGAGCATGGCCCGCTTGCGGGTCAGACCCCAGTGATATCCCGTCAATGCTCCATTCTTGCCGAGCGCGCGATGGCAGGGCACGACGAAGGAAATCGGGTTGGCGCCAACGGCGGCACCCACGGCGCGCATCGCCGTCGGCCGGCCGATATCCCGGGCGATATCGCTATAGGTCACCGCCTTGCCGAACGGGATCTTCAACAGGCTCTGCCAGACACTGACCTGGAAATCCGTACCGATCAGCACCACCCGCAACGGCCGGTCCGAGGTCCAGCGCCCCGGCTGGAAGATGCGTTCGGCATAGGGAGCCGTCGCCTGCCGGTCTTCGATATAGTCTGCATTCGGCCAGCGGCAGCTCATGTCCTCGAAACAAGCCCTCTCGTCGCCGGCATCGCTGAAGGCGAGGCCGGCAAGGCCACGATCCGTCGCCATGACGAGCGCCGTACCGAAGGGGCAGCTGTGGAAGCCGTAGCGGATCGTCAGGCCGCCGCCCTTCGCCTTCCACTCGCCGGGAGACATCGCCTCATGGGTGACGAAAAGGTCGTGCAGGCGGCTCGGGCCGGAAAGACCGACTTCGATCGAGGTTTCGAGCAGCGGCATCTCTTCGCTCCGCAGCAGCCGCTTTGCGTGATCCAGCGTGACGGCCTGCAGGAACGCCTTCGGGGAAAGGCCGGCCCAGCGGGTAAAGGTCTTCTGAAGCTGCGTCGGCGACTGGTTCAGCCGCGCCGCGATCGCTTCCAGCGAGGGCTGGTCACGATATTCTTCGCTGATGAGTTCGATGACCTGGCGCACGGTATCGTAGTCCGGGCCGTCAGGGGTGATATCGGTGTCGAGCTTCGCGATCATATTCATCGTTTTTCTCCTTTAGGCAGGAGATAATCAAGGGCGGGCAGCCAAACCACCCGATTCTTGCGCCCCGACACATATGCAAATGTCTCAGATACGCTGCTTGACCGTGGCGAGCGCCCCTTTGAAGGCCTTGGCGAAACTCTCGCGATCATCGGGATTGAGGAAGGAGCCGATATCCGTGCGCCGGCCCTCGCCGAAAATCTGCATCGAGAGGATGCCGATCTCCTGATGCCGGCGAACGAGGAACCGTGCCCAGAACGGATTGAAATGATGCTCCACCATTCGTCCCGACGGAGCGAACTTGCGCACCGAAACATCGGTGCGCGACACCGTGACCTCCTCGCGCGCCCTTCCGGAGCGGTAGCTGAGCCAGAAAGCGCCGTAGAGCAGCATGAAGTCCAGCCCGAAGAAGAAGCCGATCGGCCAGGCGCCGGACACGATAAAGAACATGCCGTAGAGGAAGCAGACGGTGCCCGACAAAATGAGCAGCACCTTGAAGCCCTTGCGGCCGAGCGACCGGTGGGGAAAGAGCTCGGCGGCGAAAACAGGCTTTTCGTTGAAGCTGTCGGCGTTGCTTTCCATCATGGGCGTTGAGTATAGATTCTCCATGGCGAATCCGAAACTCAAATCCGTTGGCAAACCCTCGCAAAACTCGAATGTGATCGCCCGCCGCAAACCGGCGGCCGCGGTCAAAACCGCCTATTCCCCGGCCGAGCGCGAAGAGATTTTCCGCCGTTTCTCGGTGCAGCGGCCGGAGCCGAGGGGCGAGCTCGAGCACACCAACCCCTTCACCCTCGTCGTCGCGGTGGCGCTTTCCGCCCAGGCCACGGATGCCGGCGTCAACAAGGCGACGCGGGCGCTGTTCAAAATCGCCGATACGCCGCAGAAAATGCTCGATCTCGGCGAGGAGAAGGTGCGCGACTACATCAAGACGATCGGGCTTTATCGCAACAAGGCCAAGAACGTCATCGCGCTGTCGCAAATGCTGGTCGACGAATTCGCAGGCAAAGTTCCGGAAACGCGCGAGGAACTGATCCGCCTGCCGGGCGTCGGCCGCAAGACCGCCAATGTCGTGCTCTCCATGGCCTTCGGCCAGGCGACCATGGCCGTCGACACCCATATCTTCCGCATCGCCAATCGCATCAAGCTCGCGCCGGGCAAGACGCCCGACGAGGTGGAAGAGCGGCTGATGAAGGTGGTGCCGAAACACTACCTCTATCACGCTCATCACTGGCTGATCCTGCACGGGCGCTATACCTGCAAGGCGCGCCGCCCGGAATGCGAACGCTGTGTCATCGCCGATATTTGCAAGTCGCCGGAAAAGAGCTGCGATATTCCCGCACCGCTCGTCGAGCTACCGCCGCAGGTGATCGGCGAGGCCGTCGAGTAGGGCCGCGATCGCCTGCTCGTAATCCCGCCTCTCCCCACCCGCTTCGATCGCGATCGCCGCGCGGTCGAAGGCCGCCGACAGCAGGGATGTCAGCGGGCCGAGCAGCGCCGCCCCCGCCTCAGGCATGAGCGCCGCAAGCCCAGCACGCAAACTCGCCTCGGCATTCTCGGCATCCAGCGCCGCAACCGCCGGCAGCCCGAGAACGGCAGGGGCTTCCATCAGCAACAGCCGTGTTCGGCCCGGCTGCGCCATTGCCGTGAAATAGGCCGAAGCGCCTGCGATCAGCGCAGCCCGCGGCCCGTCCGCCGGCACTGAAGAGGCCTCGATCGCCTTGGCCACCTCCCGCGCCTCGCACTCGATCACCGCCTGGAAAAGCGCCTTCTTGTCCTCGAAGTGATGATAGAGAGCGCCACGCGTCACTCCCGCCGCCGCGACGATCTCCGGCGTCGCCGTCTCGGCATAACCTTTCTCGACGAAGATGCGCCGTCCGGCGTCGATCAGGGCCTGCCTCGTCTGTTCCGTTCTCTCGCGATTGCTGCGGCTCATGAGAGTCATTTACATACAAACTGCATGTATGTTAAGAGATAAAAACATACAGACTGTATGTAAGTCGCGAAGGAGCGAGAAATGAAATCGACCAGCTACTATCCCGTCATCATGACCGGCGACGTTCCGGGCACCGCCGCCTTCTACTGCGCCCATTTCGGCTTCAAGGCGCTGTTCGAAAACGACTGGTACGTTCACCTGCAATCGGCCGAGGCGGAGCATGTCGCGCTCGCCATTCTCGACGGCAGCCACCAGACCATTCCCGCCGTCGCACGCGGCGAAGTTCGCGGTTTGCTGCTCAATTTTGAGGTCGAGGATGTCGATCGCATCTATGAGGCCTGCAGGGATGCCGGCCTGCCGATTTTGAGAGAGATCCGCGACGAGGATTTCGGCCAGAGGCATTTCATCACCGCCGATCCGAACGGCGTGCTGATCGACATCATCAAACCGATCCCACCGAGCGCGGAATTCGCGGCGATGTATGACGCCTCCGCCCTGCCCGGCTGAGCCTCAACGAGCTTCGCGAGCGGATATCAGCTTGTGCAGATGCACCATCATGCCGGCGGCAAAGAGCGGCGTCAGCAGATTGACGAAGGGGATCATCAGGAAGAGCGCGATCACCAGCCCGCCGAGAAAGACGGTGGGCGCATGTTTGGCGCGGAAGAGCCGCGCCTCCTGCGGCGGACGGAAGCGCATGGCGGCGAATTCGAAGAATTCCCGTCCGAGCAGATAGCCGTTCACCAGAAAGAACGCGACCAGATTGACGCCGGGAATGAACAGCAGCAGCAAGGCGACGATATTGCCGACGATCACCACGCCGAGGAACTTGAGCGAGCTTGCCATCGCCGGCCCGATCGGCATGGCGGTGCCCGGCGCATCCGTGGGATAGTCGCGTTTTTCGATGACATCGGCGACATCGTCGAGGAACAGGCCGGCAATGAGCGCCGTCACCGGCGAAAGCAGCAGCGCCAGCAGGAGCGCAAGGCCGATGCCGGCAAGGATCGCGAAGACCAGGGCAAACCATCCCGCCCAATCCGGCAGATCCGGAAAGAAGCTGGTCAGCCAGGGAAAGACGAAGGCCATGAAGGCTCCGCGCAATGCGAACCAAAGGCCGGTCAGCACCAGAATCGTCAGCCCGAGCACTTTCCAGAAGACCGAACGTGTCTCGGCGGCGAACAGATTGACCAGGGAAAGTCGTGCGGCGTCAAGGATCATGTCTTAAGGCGTCTCCGGTTGCGCGTAAGATGTAGGAATAGCGAATGCCACCGGCAAGAGAGAATAAAATTGCATGCTTTACTAGAAAACTTGTCGCAAAATAAATGCTAATATAATATTGTGTGATGGCAGAATATGCATGGACCTGAGAAGCAGCTTCCGAAATAGTTGCAAAGACAAGGGGTCGCAACAGCGCATCCACGGAACGCCTCTGAGGAAATACGGGGGGAGGCTGATGTGGAAGACTTTGTGCACAAACTGAGACAATACGTTAAAACGGGGACACCCGCCGAACGTCGTATCGCGAAATATTTCTCCGAACACCTGAACGACCTGCCATTCGAGACGGCCGCATCCGTCGCCGACAGGCTGGATTTGTCGCCGATGACCGTCGGGCGCTTCCTGCGGGCCCTCGGCTATCAGGGATTGGACAGCGTCAAGGTGGAGATTCGCGAGACGGTGACAACATCGCCGGCGCAATTGCAGAGCGCGATGACGGAACTGCATCAGGACGCGGCGGAAGGCAAACCGCTTGCCGTGCTGGTTGCAGAGCAGATCCAGGCGCTTCATCACATCTATCACCTGACCGCACAGCCGAACTGGTCGGAAGCCGTCAGTCTGATCAGCACGGCCCGCGAAGTGTCGATCGCCACGCATGCGCGCCTTGCGAGCCTCGCCAACCATTTTTGCCAGCGGCTGACTCAGGCCCGCGACGGCGTGCGCGCGCTCGACGGTGCCGACAACCGTTTCGCCGACCTCTTCGCCCGGCCGGCGGTCGACGATGCGCTGCTCGTCATCATCGACTGTCGCCGCTTCGCCAAGGCGCGGCTGCTTGCCAGGACCGCGCGGCGCTACGGCTACAAGGTCGTGCTCATTTCGCCGCAGCAGGCGGACTGGATGGCCGACCAGTCGAACGTCATGCTGCCGCTGCCGGCCGCCCGCGCTCCCGATCTCGACAATCTTCCGCCGCTGATCGCGCTACTCGATTGCCTGTCGGAAGCCGTCATTCTCGAAGTCGGGGAGGAGGCAGCGCTCCGCCGCCGCCGCATGCTGGAATTCGCGACGGTCCTCGGCGAGACGGCAAACCATTAAACCTATTGCATCGCTTCCAGTTCGGCGCGGTGCCGGTGCATGGCAAGCAGGCGGCGGTAGTCGCGGTCGTAGAGCGCCTGCTTGGTCCTGTCGGGAAGCCGCTCCTCGCCGCCCGGATACATCGCCTCGCCCGCCGCCGCCAGATCCTCGTGCAGGCCGCAGGCGACCGACGCCGCGATCGCCGTACCGAGCAGCACCGCCTCGTTCATCTTCGGCACCACCACCTTGCAGCCGGTGGCGTCGCTATAGAGCTCCATCAGCACCGGGTTTTTCACATGCCCGCCGGCGATATGCAGCGTGTCGGGCACGTAGCCGTATTCCTTCATCTTCTCCAGGATGTGGCGGATACCAAGTGCGATCGCCACCGCCGTGCGCCAATAGAGCGCGCAAAGCCCGTCGAAGGAGGCATCGAGCGTCAGCCCGCTGACGACACCGACCGCATGCGGATCGGCGAGCGGCGAGCGATTGCCGTGAAAATCCGGCAGCACGAAAATGCGCTCCCCGAAGGCGTCACCCTCCTCGGCCCGCAATTCGGCAATCCGCGCCACGATCTTCTGGTGCAGCGCCGAGGTCGGCTCGCCGCCGGCCGCATGCATGCGCACGATATGGTCGAGGAGCGCACCGGTCGCCGATTGCCCGGCCTCCACCAGCCAGCATTGCGGGAAGACCGCCTCGTAATAGGGACCCCACATCCCATGGCTCGGCTTGCGCTCCTGCGAAAAGGCGACGATGCAACTCGACGTGCCGGCGATCAGCGCCAACTGATGCTCGCGTTTCACGGGATCGGCGGCATAACCGCCGAGCGCACCGAGCGCACCGGCATAGGCGTCGATCATGCCGGCTGAGACATGGCAATCGGTCGTAAGCCCGAGCGCTTCGGCCGCGTCAGGCGTCAGCCGGCCGACGCTGTCTCCGACGGGCGCGGTTTCGTCAGGCAGATGGCCGCGCGCCTGAAGGTCATCGAGGCCGATCCGCTCCAGGAAATCCTGCTGCCAGCCCGTTTCGAGATGGGCGAGATAGTTCCACTTCGCCGTCAGCGTGCAGCGCGAACGGGCAAGCGACCCAGTCGATTTCCACGTCATGAAATCAGCGAGATCGAAGAAATAGCCGGCCTTTTCCCATGTGGCGGGCAGCTTCTTCTTCAGCCACATCAGCTTCGGCATCTCCATCTCAGGCGACATCACGTGGCCGGAATGTTCGAGTACCCTGTGCTCCGTCGCAGTGCAGAAGTCGGCTTCTTTCAGCGCCCGGTGATCGAGCCAGACGATAGTGTCGAAACGCTTTTCGCCACCCGTGGAAACACTGATCTGGCGGCCCTCGACATCGCGCACGACGAGCGAACATGTGGCGTCGAAACCGATCGCTCCAACGGAAGCGGCGGCAATGCCCGATTGCTCCATGGCCCTGCGCACCGCCGTGCAGGCGGCGGACCAGATGTCCTCGGAATCATGTTCGGCATGATTCTCACGCGGCCGGTTCATGACGATCGGATGCTCGGCCTTGGCAAGCAGCCTGCCGCTTGCATTAAAGATGCCGGCGCGCGCGCTGCCCGTGCCGATATCCACCGCAACCACATGATCACGCATCAAGGCTTGGTCCCGTCCAGCTTGTGTTTGCGGACAAGGTGTCTCAAATCCGGCATGGCGTCAAACACCACATCAGGCGAAAGCCGGTCCAATTCGGCGCGGTATCCGGCGAAGTTGGCGTGCGATCCGCCCGTGAAGGCGAAGACCGTCATGCCCGCCGCCTTGGCAGCCGCAATACCGGCCGGACTGTCCTCGACGACGACGCAGGCTGCGGGCTCCACATGCATTTGCCGGGCCGCATGCAGAAAGAGATCGGGCGCCGGCTTGCCGCGCTTGACCATCGTCGCGCTGAAAATGTCGGGCAGCCTGTCGAGAAGCCCTGTGACGGACAGCGACAGCCGGATTCGCTCCATCTGGCTTGAAGAAGCGACGCAGCAGGGAATGCCGAGCCCGTCGATCGTCGCGGCAATTCCTTCGATCGGCTTCAATTCGGTGCGAAAACGGGCGTAGAGGTCGGTGCGGATACGCTCGAGGAACTCCTCGCCGGCATGGACGTTGAATTCGGTTTCCAGCGTATCGATGACCGTGGAAAGGCTGCGGCCGAGAAAACGTTCATAGGCCTGGTCCTCGGTGATCGAGACGCCGAAATCGCTCATCGCGCCGACGAGCACACTGATCGAGATCGGCTCGCTGTCGACGAGCACGCCGTCGCAATCGAAGATGACCAGCCCTGGTTCAGCATCAGCCATGAAAGACCCAACCTGAGTTCGATTCGGACGCGCCCAGCTTCGCCCGCAAAGCCGGATGGACGGCGGCAGTTGCTGCCGCCATCCCGATTCCTACACTGCGAGCTTGCCGTCGAGATAGAGCTGCAGCGTCTCCCGCGTGCCCTTTTCCCACAGGGTTTTGAGAGCATGGGCAAAACGCTTGCGGAAAAGTTCCGATTTTGCCACCTCGCCGAAAATGTCGTCGAAGACGAGGAAGGCTGACGGATCGTCCTTGGCTTTCAGGGCAGCCGCATGCAGGCGATCGGCGCTGGCATCGTTGAAGACGATATCCTTGCCGCTGTCGGTCTTGCCGGCGAAATAGCGGCACCAGAGCGCCGAAACCAGCGCCAGGCCGACGATGTCCCTGCCCTGGCGGAGATTGTCGAGCGTCGACGGCAGGATGAATTTCGGCTGGCGGTTCGAGCCGTCCTGCGCCAGCCGCGGAATGGTGTCGGCGATCTTCGGATTGAGCAGGCGATGCTCTATCAGGGCAAAATAATCGGTCAGCGACGTGTTCGGCACCGGCGGCACGATCGGGATGATCTCGTCCTTCTCGAGCTTGGCGAGGAAGGCCCGGATCAGCGGATCTTCCATGGAATCATGAACGAAGTGAATATCCATCAGCGCCGCCGGATAGGCGATCGCCGCATGCCCGCCGTTCAGGATGCGGATCTTCATATGCTCGTAGGGCGTGACATCGGGAACGAAGGTCACGCCGACCTTTTCCAGTGCCGGCCGGCCGGCCGTGAACTTGTCTTCGAGCACCCATTGTTTGAATTCTTCGCAATAGACTGGCCAGTTGTCTTCAATCTCGAAATTGTCCCTCAGGAAATCGATCTCCCGCTGGCCGGTCGCCGGCGTGATGCGGTCGACCATCGCATTCGGGAAGGCGACGTTGGCCCGGATCCAGTCGGCCAGCGCAGGATCGGAAAGCGCGGCCGTGCCGATCACGGCATTGGCGGTGACGACGCCATTATGGGGAATGTTGTCGCAGGACATGACGGTGAAAGGGCCGATGTCCTTGTCCTTGCGCGCCTTCAGGCCGGCGACAACAAGCCCGAAAACCGTCTTCGGCGCGCCGGGATTTTGCCCATCGGCGGCGATCGCCGGATGGGCCGGATTGAACGTGCCCGAAGCATCGATGAAATAACCGCCCTCGGTGATCGTCAGCGAGACGATGCGGATTTCCGGATCGGCAAGCCTGGCGATGATCGCGGCGGGATCGCCGACCGGCAGGATGTCGATCATCGGCGCGGTGACGCGCGCCGCCGTCTTGTTGTTGTCCTGTTCGACCACCGTCGTCAGGAAATCCTGGGCCGCGAGCTTTTCGCGCATGGCGGCGTCCGACGGCAGCACGCCGGCGCCGACGATCGCCCAGTCGTGATCGGCGCCTTGGTTGAAGAGATCGTCGAGATAGATCGCCTGATGGGCGCGGTGAAAATTGCCGACGCCGAAGTGCACGATGCCGGCTTTCAGCGACGCCCTGTCATATCCAGGGATGGCGGCGGTGCGCGCCGCGTCGGAAAGCGTTGCCAGCGATAGTTTGCACGTCATGTTTCAGTCCTCTTGAAGGTCTTGCCGAGACGGCCGGGCGCCATCGCCCAGCTCGCATGCCTGCCCCCAGCCGGCCGCCTGCTCAGATGGCAAGGCCGCCCTCGTTGAATTTATGAATGCGCGAACGGTCCGGTGTCAGATAGACCATATCGCCCGCCTTGGCGGCGAAATCGCCGCTGCCGCGCGCCGTCACCGTGCCGATCCCCTCGACATCGATGTGGAGGAAGGTGTCGGAGCCGAGATGCTCGGCGACGACGACCCTGCCCTTCCAGTCGCCGCTCTCCATCGACAGCAGCACGTGTTCGGGACGGATGCCGAGCGTATGCGCGCCGAGCTCGGCCGCGTTCTGGCCCTTGATGAAATTCATCTTCGGCGAGCCGATGAAGCCGGCGACGAAAAGGTTGCGCGGGCGGCTGTAGAGTTCGAGCGGCGAGCCGACCTGCTCGATATTGCCCCTGTTCAGCACGACGATCTTGTCGGCCATGGTCATGGCCTCGACCTGGTCGTGGGTGACGTAGACCATCGTCGTCTTCAGCTGCTGATGCAGCTCGCTGATTTCGAGGCGCATGTTGACGCGCAGGGCCGCATCGAGGTTCGACAGCGGTTCGTCGAACAGGAAGGCCGAAGGCTGGCGCACGATGGCGCGGCCGATCGCGACGCGCTGGCGCTGGCCGCCGGAAAGCTGGCGCGGCTTGCGCTCGAGATAATCGGTCAGGTTCAGCACGCGGGCGGCATCCGTCACCTTCCGGTCGATTTCCGCCTTGTCGACGCCTGCCATCTTCAGCGGGAAGGCGATGTTGTTGCGCACGCTCATATGCGGATAGAGCGCGTAGGACTGGAACACCATGGCAAGGCCGCGTTCCGAGGGCGCTTTCTCGGTGGCGTCCCTGCCGTCGATGACGATCTTGCCGCCGGAGACATCCTCGAGGCCGGCGATCAGCCTGAGCAGCGTGGACTTGCCGCAGCCCGAGGGGCCGACGAAGACGACGAATTCGCCGTCATTGATATCGAGATCGATCGAAGGGATGACCTTGGCTTCGCCGAAGACCTTGGAAACCTTCTGAAGGGTAATGCTGCCCATGTTTCTCTCCCTTTTCTTATTTCACTGCGCCGAAGGTCAGGCCGCGGACGAGTTGCTTCTGGCTGAACCAGCCGAGGATCAGGATCGGCGCGATCGCCATGGTCGAGGCCGCCGAGAGCTTGGCGTAGAACAGACCCTCCGGGCTGGAATAGGAAGCGATGAAGGCCGTCAGCGGCGCCGCCTTCGAGGCGGTGAGGTTGAGCGTCCAGAACGCCTCGTTCCAGGCAAGGATGATGTTCAGGAGCAGCGTCGAGGCAATGCCCGGCACCGCCATCGGCGTCAGCACGTAGACGATCTCCTTCATCAGCGATGCGCCGTCCATGCGCGCCGCTTCGAGGATCTCACCGGGGATTTCCTTGAAGTAGGTGTAGAGCATCCAGACGATGATCGGCAGATTGATCAGCGTCAGCACGATCACCAGCCCGGTGCGCGTATCGAGCAGGCCCGAATTGCGGAACATCAGATAGATCGGGATCAGTGCGCCGACGGGCGGCATCATCTTGGTCGACAGCATCCACATCAGCACGTCCTTGGTCCGCTTGGTGGGCGCGAACGCCATCGCCCAGGCGGCCGGAATGGCGATGATCAGGCCGATCAGCGTCGAGCCGAAGGAAATGACCACCGAGTTCATGAAGTGGCTGAGATAGTTCGACCGGCTCTGCACCTCCGCATAATTCTCCATCGTCCAGTGGAAGAACAGGAACTGCGGCGGCGAGGCAATCGCGTCGGCTTCCGACTTGAAGCTCGTCAGGAAGGTCCAGAGGATCGGGAAGAAGATCAGGATGCCGAGCGTCCAGGCGATCGCGGTCACGATGACCTTGCGCTGAGTTGTGACTTTTCTGGCCATCTCTCAAGCCTCCAGATTCTTGCCGACGAGGCGGACGAGGAAGATCGCGACGATATTGGCAAGCACGACCGCGACGATGCCGCCGGCCGAAGCGCCGCCGATATCGAATTGCAGCAGGGCCTGGGCATAGACGAGATAGGTGAGGTTGGTGCTGTCAGTGCCCGGCCCGCCATTGGTGGTGACGAGGATTTCGGCGAAGACCGAAAGCAGGAAGATCGTCTGGATCAGGATCACCACGGTGATGGCGCGGGCCATGTGCGGCAGGATGATGTAGATGAATTTCGAGATCGCCCCGGCGCCGTCCATTTCGGCCGCCTCCTTCTGCTCTTCGTCGAGCGACTGCAATGCGGTCAGCAGGATGAGGGTGGCAAAGGGCAGCCATTGCCAGGCGACGATGAGGATGACGGAAAACAGCGGCGCATTCGCCAGCCAATCGATCGGCTGCAGGCCGAGCGCCTTCGCAAGATGGGCGAAGAGGCCGTTGACCGGGTTCATGAACATGTTCTTCCAGACGAGTGCCGCCACCGTCGGCATGACGAAGAACGGCGCGATGACGAGGATGCGCACGATCCCCTGCCCGTACATCGGCTGGTCGAGCAGCAGCGCGAAGGCGATGCCGCCGATGACCGTGATCAGCAACACCCCCGCGACGAGCAGCAGCGTATTGACCAGCGCCGCAAAGAAGGCCGGATCGGAAAGGAAATATTCGTAATTCAGAAAGCCGACGAAGCTTTCCATGCCCGGATTGAGCAGATTGTAATTCAAGAGCGAGAAATAGATCGTCATCGCGAGCGGGACGATCATCCATGCAAACAGGAAGAGCACGGAGGGCGCGATCATCAGGCGCGCGGCGGAACGAGTGTGTAACGTTGCCATGGCAATCACCGATCTGGACTGAAGCGGGGAGCGGCCGCAAGGCAGCTGTGTCTGAAAAGAGGCCGCCGATGCGGTTCGGGCAATCGGCGGCCTAGAGGGGCGGATTGTCAAGGATCCGCCTCTTGGCTCAGGAGGTTTTATTTGATGTAGCCGGCTTTGGTCATTTCACGCGTTGCCAGCTGCTGTGCACTCTGCAACGCCTGATCGACCGAAATCTGGCCGGCAAGGGCTGCCGAGAACTGCTGGCCCACCGCCGTGCCGATGCCCTGGAATTCCGGGATCGCCACGAACTGGACGCCGACATAGGGGACCGGCTTGACGGTCGGCTTGGTTGGATCGGCCGAGTTGATCGAATCGAGTGTCATCTTGGCGAAGGGAGCAGCCTTCTGGTACTCCGCATTCGCATAGAGCGACGTGCGGGTGCCGGGAGGTGCGTTCAGCCAGCCTTCCTTCTCGGCGACGAGGTTGGTGTAGTCCTTGCTCGTTGCCCAGGCGACGAACTTCTCGGCGGCTTCGACCTTCTGCGAGCCTGCCGGAATGGCGAGGTTCCAGGCCCAGAGCCAGTTGCCGCGCTTGCCGAGGCCCTTGTCCGGGGCGAGCGCGAAGCCGACCTTGTCGGCGACGGTGGATTCCTTCGGGTTGCTGACGAAGGAGGCAGCAACGGTCGCATCGATCCACATGCCGCACTTGCCGGTCTGGAAGAGCGCCAGGTTCTCGTTGAAGCCGTTGGAGGAAGCACCCGGAGGGCCGGCTTCCTTCATCAGGTTGACGTAGAAGTTCAGCGTGTCCTTCCACTCGGGCTGATCGAACTGCGGCTTCCACTGTTCATCGAACCAGCGCGCGCCGAAAGAGTTCGACATAGCCGTCAGGAAGGCCATGTTCTCGCCCCAGCCGGCCTTGCCGCGCAGGCAGATGCCGTAGATTTCCTTATCCTTGTTGGTGATCTTCTTCGCAGCGTCGGCGATGAAGTCCCAGGTCGGAGCGTCGGGCATTTTCAGCCCGGCGGCATCGAACAGGTCCTTGCGGTACATGACCATGGAGCTTTCGCCGTAGAACGGCGCCGCATAGAGCTTGCCGTCCGTGGTCAGGCCGCTGCGGATTGCCGGCAGCAGGTCATCGACGTCATAATTGGCGCCGAGATTGTCGAGCGGCAGCAGCCAGCCCTGCTTCGACCAGATCGGAACTTCATAGGTGCCGATCGTCAGGACGTCGTACTGGCCGCCTTTGGTCGCGATGTCGGTCGTGACCTTCTGGCGCAGCACGTTTTCTTCGAGAGTGACCCATTCGAGGTCGATGCCGGGATTCTTCGCCTTGAAATCATCCGTCAGCTTCTGCATCCGGATCATGTCGCCGTTGTTGACGGTCGCGATTGTCAGCGTCTCGGCCGAAGCCATGCCGGCAAACGCCAGTGCCGAGCAGGCGCCCAGCAGAAAAGTTCTCAATGTCATATCTTCCTCCCAGAAGATGAGATGTGAGCATTCGCTTTGCTCATGGGCAATTACTCACCAAGCCGCGAAAAATGTCAATCGGCATTCGATGCTGCGATGCCGAAGGCTATGCCTATCTCATTGATCTGGAATGTGAATTTTTTGCTCAACTCTTGAGCAAAAACTCAGCCGTGTCTTCGTCGGTGATCAACCCATTGATCTGATGGCCGACGACGGCCGCCCTGATCGCCTTGTATTTCCGCTTGCCCTTGGCCAGCCCGATGACCGTCGAGGACTCGCGCGAGGGGATCGGCGCGGACGCCACGCGCTCGTTGATCGGGTTGTCGATCAGCCTTCCGTCGGCGTCGAAGATCCAGCCGCAGATCTCGCCGGCAGCTCCTCCGCGCATCAGCTCCATCATCTCGTCCTTCTCGAGGAAACCATCGACGCAGAGCGGGCCGTCGATGCCGAGCTCGCCGATGCCGACGAAGGTGACGTCCGCCTGGGCGCTCATGTCGAGCGTCGAGCGCACGAGCTGCTGGCCGTGCAGCAGTTCCCGTTCCTCCGCCGAAGTGACGAGCACGGGCAGCGACATCGGGTAGTGCCGCGCCTTCACCGCATCCGCCATGCTGAAGATGACGTTGTAATAGGCGGCCGATCCATCAGGCGCGATGTTGCCGGTGAGCGAAACGATGCGATGGCCGGGACATTCGATTGCCGGCAGTTGGTCGACGGCCGCCTTCAGCGTGCGGCCCGTGCCGACCGCAAGCACGATCGGCTCCGGCCGCTTCAGCCAGCGCTCGATCTCGGCCGCAGCCGCCTCGGCGATGCCGACTGTCGTGGATGAGGAACCGGGATCGCTCGGCACCACCTCCACATGTTTCAGCCCGAACTTCCGCCGCAGCTGATTGGCAAGCTCGAGGCAGGCGGCGATCGGATGGTCAAGCCGCACTTTGATCAGACGCTCGGCGACCGCCAGCGATACCAGCCGCTGCGCCGATTGCCGCGAGATCCCCATCGAAGCCGCGATTTCATCCTGCGTGCGCCCGGCGACGTAATAAAGCCAGCCGGCACGTGCCGCATCGTCGAGCCGTCCAGGGGTCTCGGATCTTTTTGCCATTGAATGCCTACCGCGCAAAGTGAGCCGGCTTGTCGCCGTCGAACATGATTTTGAGTCTGTATCGCCAGATCAAAACAAAATTCCTGAAAATGTCGAGCCCGTTGACGCCATCGCTCAGGCAAACCACTGCATGACGAGATAAATCGCGGTCTTCGCCAAACCGTAAATCACGCCGCCCGCGACGACGAGCGACACGGTCGTCATGAGGAAACCGATGAGCGCGAAGAGCCCGTCACGTCCCATGATGGCGAAAGCGAAGACCGAGATCGTGATCGCCGGCAGGATGTTGCCGAGCGGAACCGGCAGCACCAGCACGATCGAAAGCAGCAGGCATGCGAGACCGGCGAGATACTCCGCCGGCGGCTCGGCGAAGATCGCAAGCCTCGGCTTCAGCATGCGTTCGGCCCAGGCGAGCCAGCGATGGATGCGCACGACGATGGTCTCGAAGTCCTCCCGCCGCATGGAGCGGTTCGCGATCGCCTTCGGCAGCCAGGGTTTGAGCCCGAAAGTCAGTTGCACCGCCAGGAAAACCAGCGGCGCGCCGAGCACGGCCGAGGTGCCGGGCGGGGTAGGAAAGGCGTTCGGCAGCGCGAAGATCAGCATCAGAGCACTGATCGCGCGGTCGCCCATCGTCTGGAAAAGGTCGCCGATCGAAATCCACTCCCGGCTTCGGTCGCCTGCCAGCTGCCGCAGGACGGCTGAGAGGCGGCGGCCTTTGGGACGTGGCGGACGCGGTCTGCGGGGTCTGCGGGAATCGGCGTTTTCGATGATCATGATACCGGTGAGCGATGGAAGTGTAGGGCTGAATTCTGGCGATGCAATATGCCAATTGAATGACTTATCGGGTTAGAAATTGTGGCGGGGCGTCGCTCCCGTCCACCTCCTTCATCTCGTAGGGCACTGCGAATGAAGGCTTGTAATTCCCCATCAACAGTGCGAGCAGACGCTGCAAGAGCAGAGAAACGGCAGGGCGCAATGATCATTTCATTCGACATCGGCGGTTCCGCCATCAAGGGCGGCATCGCCCGCTCCGAGACAGACATCGTCCCCCTCGGCCGCCGCCCGACGCCGAGGGATGATTTTGCCGCTTTCGTCGAGACCCTGCGCAGCATCATCGCCGAGACCGGCGAACAGCCGAGCCGCATCGCCCTGTCGATCGCCGGCGTCGTCGATCCCGATACGCAGCGCCTGACCTGCGCCAACATTCCCTGCATCCACGGCCGCACGCTCGCAGCCGACCTCGAAACCGAACTTGCTCTGCCTGTCCTGATCGCCAACGATGCCGACTGTTTCGCCATGGCCGAAGCCGGTCTCGGCGCAGGCTGCGGCCACCGCATCGTCTTCGGCGCCATCCTCGGCACCGGTGTCGGCGGCGGGCTGGTTGCCGATGGGCGTCTCGTCAACGAGGCCGGCGGCTTTGCCGGCGAATGGGGTCACGGCCCGATCATCGCATCGGCGGCCGGCAATCCGCCCGTCGCCATTCCCGCCTATGCTTGCGGCTGCGGGCAGAAGGGCTGCGTCGACACCGTCGGCGGCGCCCGCGGGCTGGAGCGCCTGCACAAGACGCTGCACGATCTCGACCTTTCGAGCGAAGAGATCATCGATGCCTGGGGGCGCGGCGAGGAAAAAGCGACGCGCACCATCGACGTCTATGTCGATCTCGTCGCCTCGCCGCTGGCGCTGACCATCAACATCACAGGCGCCACCATCGTCCCGGTCGGCGGCGGGCTTTCCAATGTCGAGCCCCTGCTTGCCGAACTCGACCATGCGGTGCGCGCCCGCATCCTGCGCAAATTCGACCGCCCGCTGGTGGTGCCGAGCCAATGCCGCATCGAACCCGGCCTGATCGGCGCCGCACTTCTGGGGCTGAAAGCCGATGCCGCTGCCTCCTAAAGCTCCGGCCACATCCGCACGATCGCTGCAAACCGATCCCAGTCCTTGCGTTCCAAGGGTGTCCATGCGGCTTCGGCGACGGCAGGAAGGCGCGGGAAGACCAGCCGGTTGAAATAAGCGCGAGAGAGGAAGTTTTCTGTCCAGATACAGGCCTGAACGCCGCGTATCTTCTCCCGCAACGCTTCCGGCAATTCGCCCTCGGCCTCGTAAGCATAGGTATGTTCCGGCGGCGCATGGCCCGCCCAGCTCGCACCGGGCTCGTCCCAGGCTTCGGCCTGCGCCATGTCGAGATAATAGGCTTGCCCCGGCGTCATCACCACATCGTAGCCTTGCTGCGCCAGCTCGATCCCGACCGCAGGCTTTTCCCAGGCCATCAGCAACGTGCCGTCGCGATCGACGCCGCCGCCGTGCGAGACCTCGTTCCAGCCGGCGAGCTTCCTGCCGCGCTCCGACAGCATCGCCTTGATGCGTTTCAGGAAATAGGATTGCAGCTCGGCCGTACCGGCAAGTTTCTCCCGTTCCATCAATGCCTTGCAAAGCGGCGAGGAAAGCCAGGCGCCGTTCGCCACCTCGTCGCCGCCGATATGGATATAGTCGCCGGGAAACAGCGCCACCATCTCGTCGAAGACCCTGCCGAGAAATTCATAGGTGAATTCGACCGCCGGGTTGAGGGCATTGTTGGGATAACCCTGCACCGCGCGGTAGCTGTCCGGCGCCTCCTGCCCGTCGACGAGCGCGGGCAGCGAGAACAGCGTCGCGGTGCTGTGGCCGGGAACGTCGATTTCCGGCACCACCTCGACATGCAGCGCGGCGGCATGCGCGACGATCCGCCCGACATCCTCCTGCGTGTAGTGGCCGGAGCGCGGCTCCGCCCCGTCACCGAGCTGCGGCACGAGCACTTCATCCGGCCCGCGCCGCGCGCCGATCTCCGTAAGCTCCGGATAGGCCTTGATCTCCAGCCGCCAGGCCTCGTCATCGGTCAGGTGCCAATGAAAGATGTTGAGCTTGTTCCAGGCAAGGATATCGATCAGCCGCATGACGTCCGCAACGGGATAAAACTGCCTGGCCACATCGAGATGGCAGCCGCGCCAGTCGTAACGCGGCTGGTCGGCGATGGTGCCGAAATTGGGGAATTTGAAGTTCTCCCGATCGGCGCGCGCGCCGTGCATGAGCTGCGCCAGGCTGATCAGCCCGTAGTGTCGCCCCGTCGCATCGGCAGAGGAAAGCACGATCTCATGCGCGGTAAACCGCAATTCATAGGAGAATTCGGCGATCGACGATTCGGTGACGAAACGGATAGCCCGCCCGCCTTCGACGGCAGAGAGCGAAAACGGCGCATTGTCGGCCGGATAGAGCCGCTGGTAAAGCTCGATAACCAGGGAAAGCGCCTTGATCGCATCGGGCCGCGTCTTCCCCGCCGGATAGAGGACGACCGGCAGCTCTCCCGCCTTCAGCCCGAGCACCAGCGGCCAGGGCAGCAGCGAATAGGGCTCCTGGACCCGGCCGGGCGGCAGAAGCGGCGGCGCCACGCCGCCATCCCGGCCTTCGAGAACGAGATCGCGGAAGGCGACAGGAACATGGCGTCCGTCGCCAAGTGTGAGATAGGCCGATTTGACGCCTGACGTCGCATGTCTCGGCTCCCGGGTCAGCCCCTCGACGGTAAACCGCCAGTGCCCACCCGGCGGCACGCTCAGCCCATCGGGCGGCAGGAATTCATGGAAATGCGCCACCTGCCGCTTGAGGCTGCCGCCGTCGCAGACATGCTTGCCGGCAACCCGTGTCTCCGACGTATAGGCGAGCGAGAAGCCGGAAAGAGGCTCGGCCGAAAGGTTGAAGAGCGTGAAGTTCAAGCACCCAAAGCTGCCTTCGACCGGGCGCCAGCTTGTTTCCAGACGATAATCGGCCATTGTCGCACCCTCCCCGTCCATGAGCGGCCGGGGTCTCGGCGGCTCTCCCGGCATGTTTTCCCGAGCTTAACTTTTTCGGGGCGGCAAGGGAATCGGCGCGAACACGGACTTAGCGGCCAGCGACCAGTGGCCCGTAAGGAAAACGGCGCGGCTTTCGCCGCGCCGTCCTCACTCTGCTGCCAACGCCGGCGGATGTCTGTCATCCGCCTCTTCCTGGATGGCGTCGGCATCCCGGCCTGGCTCTTCCTTCGCCTTCGGCTCGCGGCCGAAGAAAAGGGCGTAACCGGCGGGCAGAACCAGAATGGTGAGCACTGTGGCGACGAGGATGCCGCCCATCATCGCAAAGGCAAGCGGCCCCCAGAAGACGCCGCGCGAGATCGGGATCAGCGCGAGCACGGCCGTCAGCGCCGTCAGCATGATCGGCCGGAAACGACGCACGGCAGCGCCGACGATCGCCTCCTGCCGGTGCATGCCGGCCTTGATGTCCTGATCGATCTGATCGACCAGGATGATCGAGTTGCGCATGATGATGCCGAGCAGCGCGATGACGCCGAGGATCGCGACGAATCCGAAGGGCGCACCGCTGATCAGCAAGGCGGCGGCAGCCCCGATGATGCCGAGCGGCCCGGTGGCAAGCACCAGCATCGCCTTGCCGAAATGCTGCAACTGCACCATCAAGAGCACGACGATGACGGCGAGCATGATCGGCGCCTTGGCGGCAATCGACATCTGGCTTTCCGCCGCATCCTCGGCGCCGCCCTGGATCTCGACATTATAGCCGGCCGGCAGGCTGTCGCGCAGGTCCTTCATGTCGGCATACATCTTCATGACGACGTCGTTCGGCTGCACGCCGTCCGGCAGCGTCGCGCGCACCGTGATCGTCGGCAGCCGGTCGCGCCGCCATTCGATGCCCTGCTCCATCACAGGCACGACCTTGGCGACCTGCGAGACCGGCACGAAGCCGCCGAAATCGGTCGGGACATAGACCGAATTGACCGCTGACAGCAGCGAGCGGCTGGCATCCGGCTCGCGGGCGACGATCGAGACCGTCTCCTCGCCGTCGCGGAAATCGTCGAGCGCAGCACCTGACATGGCGGTCTGCAGCATCTGACGCACGCGCTGGGAGGTGACGCCGAGCGCCCGGGCGCGGTCCTGGTCGATCACCAGCTTCATCGCCGGCACCTGTTCCAGCCAGTCGTCATGGATGGCGCCGAGCATCGGGTTGGCTTCGAAGCGCGCCTTCACCTGATCGGCGATCGCTCGCACTTCCTGGCGGTCAGGCCCCATCACGCGCATCTGCACCGGCCAGCCGGTGGGCGGGCCGAGGAAGAGGCGGTCGACTTTGCCGCGAATGTCGGGGAAGTCCTCCGCAAGGATCGTGCGCATCTTGACGATCAGCCGTTCGCGCGCCGGCTCGTCCTTCGCCATGACGAGAAGCTGGGCGAAGTTCGGATTGCGCAGCTGCTGGTCGAGCGGCAGGAAGAAGCGCGGGGCGCCTTCGCCGATATAGGTGGCGATGAACCGCTTGTCCGGATCATCCATCATCTTCGCTTCGAGCGCCTTTGCCTGTACCTCGACTTCCCGAATGCTGGTGCCCTCGGGCAACCAGAGATCGACGAGGATCTCAGGCCGAGAGGATTGCGGGAAGAAATTCTGCGGAATGAACTGGAAGGCCCAGAGGCTGGTGACGAATGTCCCGAGCGTCAAGAGCAGCACGATGACCCGGTGGCGAACCGCCCAGCCGACCGTGCCGCGCAGCCGGCGATAGAAGCCGGTGTCGAAGGCATCGTGATGCTCGCCGGCGTGATGGCGCTGCTTGAGGATCATGTAGCCGAGCCATGGCGTAAAATAGACCGCGACGAACCACGAGGTCACGAGCGCGATGCCGACGACATAGAACAGCGAGCGCACATATTCACCCGCCGTCGACGCGGCGAATCCGACGGGAATGAAGCCGGCGGTGGTGATCAGCGTGCCGGTCAGCATCGGGAAGGCGGTCGAGGAATAGGCAAAGCTTGCCGCCTCGATCTTGACCAGCCCCTCCTCCAGCTTCCGCTCCATCATCTCGACGACGATCATCGCATCGTCGACCAGCAGGCCGAGCGCGATGATCAGCGCGCCGAGCGAGATGCGCTGCAGGTCGATGCCGAGTTCGTACATCAATGCGAAGGTGGCGGCGAGCACCAGCGGAATGGCGATGGCGATGACGAGACCCGAGCGCCAGCCGATCGACAGGAACGAAACGACGAGCACGATGACGAGGGCTTCGCCGAGCGCATGCATGAATTCACTGATTGCATCCGTCACGACGTCAGGCTGGTTGGCGATCTGGTCGACTGCCACACCGTAAGGCAGTGCTTCCTCGAAGCGGTGATAGGTCGCCTCCACGTCCTTGCCGACATCGGTCACGTTGAAACCCTTGGCCATGACGACGCCGACCTGAACGCTTTCATGACCGTTGAACCGGTACTTGCGCTGGTAGGGATCTTCGAGCCCGGAACTGACGATGGCGATATCGCCGAGGCGCGTCACCTGACCGCCGGCGCGAAGGCGGAGTTCGCGGATATCGGCCGCCTTCTTCACGTCGCCTTCGACCGAAATGCGCACCGACCGCAGGCCGGTATCGACGGAACCTGCCGGATCGACATTGTTCTGGCCTTTGATGGCGTTCTGCAGGTCGAGGATCGTCAGGCCGCGCTCGGCGAGCGCCTTGGACGAGACGTCGATATAGATCTTCTCAGGCTGGTCGCCGATGATGACGGCCTTCTCGACACCAGGCGTCGTCAAGAGCATGTCGCGCGCCTGGATCGCGAATTTCTTCAGCTCCGGATAGGAATAGCCGTCACCGCTGATCGAATGCAGCGTGATGAAGGTATCGCCGAATTCGTCGTTGAAATAGGGGCCGAGCAGGCCCTGCGGCAACTCGCTCGCGATATCGCCGACCTTCTTGCGCACCTGATAGAAGGCATCCGCCACCTCCTGCGAATTCGTATCGCCCTTGACCTGCAGCGTGATGATGGCGCTGCCCGCCCGCGTATAGGACTTGACCCAATCGATATGCGGCGTTTCCTGCAGCTTGCGCTCGATCTTGTTGACGACCTGGTCTTCCATTTCCTGAATGGAAGCACCCGGCCAGATGGCCTGGACGACCATGACGCGGAAGGTGAATTCGGGATCCTCGCGCTGGCCCATGCGCATCAGGCCGAGCACGCCGGTGATGATGATCAGGCCGAAGAGGAAGCGGGCGATGCTCGGATGTCCGATTGCCCAGCGCGACAGATTGAAGGGCCGCTTTTCGGTGTTGGCGTCCATGGTTCTATTCCCTCTCGTGACGCGATCAGCGGACGGTCTGGTCCGTATCGGCCGAGGCCGACTGCTGCTCCGGCACCTTCACTTTCAGGTTCTCGCGCATGAACTGCGTGCCGGCGGCAACGACGAGATCGCCGCTGTCGAGACCCTCGGTCACATGCACGCCGTCGCCGGTGAAATCGGCGACCTTGATGTCGCGGCCGTGCACCGTCGCCGTGTCGCGGTCGACGGTCCAAACCATCTTCTTGCCGTCCTTCTCGGCAAGCGCGCTGAGCGGGATCGAGACGTAGCTGTTGCCGTTGCTGACGGCGGCCTCGATCGTCGCCGTCATGCCGAGCAATATGCGCGGATCGTTCGGCAGGCTCACCCGAACCGCAAAGGTGCGCGACTGCTGGTCGGCGCTGCCGGAAACCTCCCGCACCTTGCCGTCGAGCACCAGCTTGTCATCGGCCCAGAAACTGGCCTTCATCGTCTTGCCCGGCTTGAATTCGGCGATGTCGTTTTCCGGAACCGCGATCTGCACTTCCTTCTCGCCATCGACGGCGACGGTGACGACAGGGGTGCCGGAGCCGACGACCTGGCCGATATCGGCATTGATCGCTGTCACGATGCCGGTCTGGCCGGCCTTGAGCTCGGTATAGCTCACCTGGTTCTTCGCCTGGTCGAGCGCCGAAAGCGCGGCATCGCGCTGCGAGATCGCCTGGTCGTGGCTGAGCGCGGCCTGTTCGAGCTGCGATTTCGGGGCGACGCTCTTGTCGAAGAGCTGCTCGGCGCGCTTGTTGGCGAGATCGGCGGTTTCGACGCCCCTTTCGGCAGCGGCGAGATTGGCATCCGCCGTCTTGACCGCCAGCTGGTAATCCGTGGCGTCGACGCGGGCGAGAACATCACCCGGGCTCACCCGGTCGCCGATATCGACGAGACGTTCGGTGATCTTGCCGGCGACCCGAAAGCCGAGGTTCATCTCCGTGCGCGCCTTGACCGAACCGGAATAATCTAGCTTGCGGGTATCGCCGGCCTTGGCGATCTCGACGACCTTGACCGGCCGGATGACCTCCTTCACCTCGGCCTTTTCCTCCGAGCAGGCGGAAAGGCCGATGCCGATGGCGCCGACGAGCACGAGGCCGGCGACGGACGGCATGCGGTTGCTGAGGGTCTTGAGCGAAAACATCGTCCGCACTCCTGGATCGTTTCGGGGGTTCCGGCGGCTGCCGTCCATTATTTCTTCAGCGCCCTGATCACGTAGTCGATCAGTTCGTCGACGCTTGCGCGGTTGGTTTTGGCAAGACATTGCGCCACCATCTGCGGATGGCAGAGATTGATCGTCGCCGCACCGAAGCAGCGCGAGGCAACCACCGGGTCCTGCTCGGCGAACTCGCCGGCGGCGATGCCTTCGGCGATGATTTCGGCAATCAGATCATGGACGCGGTCGATATGTTTCTCGATGACGTGCCAATCGCGCTCGATCGCGACGATGATCATCTCATGCACTTTCATCTCGTCGAGCATCAGATCCAGCGTCAACTGATGCTGGGTCTCGACGTAGCGGCGCAACCGCTCGCTGGCGCTGATCGGCTGATGGCGGATGTCATAGGCGATCTGATAAGCGGTTGCGAGCATGCGCCCGCAGAGGGCCTGGTGGATTTCCACCTTGGAGGCGAAGAAGCGATAGATATTGGCCGGCGACATGCCGAGATCGCGGGCAATGTCGGCCACTGTCGTCTTGCTGTAACCGTAGTGACGGAACAGCCGCTCGGCCGCGTCGAGAATGCGTGTGACATTCTCCTGCCGCGTGACGTCGAGCGTATTTTCCGCAATGTCGTTCATGAGTTTCGATGCCTCGAGTTACGACTGACGAATTTTGAATTTCGTCAGTCGTAAAATATCAGGCGTCATTTGTCAATGCCGCCTGTGGACACCCGTGGCTTGTGCATGGTCGATTTCGCAATGATGTGACATGAACGCCGACACAATGAAAAGTGCCGCGACGTTAAACGCGCGGCACCTCATCGGCAACAGGAGAAAATCAGGCGAGCTTGACGTCGAGCGTGATCGGAACGGCGGCAAGCGCCTTGGAAATCGGGCAGCCGGCCTTCGCCTTGTTGGCCAGTTCGGTGAAGGTTGCCTCGTCGGCGCCGGGAATGCGGCCGGAGAGCGAGAGATGGATGGCGGTGATGGCAAAACCGCCCTCGACGCTTTCGAGCGTCACCTTGGCGGAGGTTTCCATGTGTTCGGCGGTGAAGCCGGCTTCGCCGAGGATCAGCGACAGCGCCATGGTGAAGCAGCCGGCATGGGCGGCACCGATCAGCTCTTCCGGATTGGTGCCGGGAATACCTTCGAAGCGGCTGGCAAAGCCGTAGGGATAATCTTTCAGGGCGCCGCTCTGCGTCGAGATCAGGCCCTTGCCGTCCTTGAGGCCGCCGCTCCAATGAGCCGAAGCCGTGCGATTGATCTGCATGCCATCCTCCTGTTTTCGATTGAGCTTTCAGAGCATGATGCCGAAAACTGTGAACGGTTTTCGGACAACATCATGCTCCAACTATTTCCGGCAGCGGCGCCGCCGCTCCACGCCTGCGGAAGATCAGGTTGGCCTTCCCGACAGGCAATATAACGCTCTATCTGCAGAAGACGACAGGCTTGTAAAAATCATCGCCGCTCAGACGGGATGCTGCTGCACGCTGAGACCGCCGTCGATCGTCAGGCAGGTGGCGTTCATGAAAGGGCATTCGTCGGAGATCATGAACACCGCCGCCATGGCGATCTCTTCCGGTGTCGCGATCCGCCCGCCGGGATGCAGCCGCATCGTCTCGGCCTTGGCTGCCGCCGGATCGGGGAAGCTGTTCCAATAGTCGATCACTTTCTGCGTCGAGACATAGCCGGGCGCCAGCGCGTTGACCCGGATATTGCGGGCCGCGTACTCCAGGCCGAGCGATTTCGTCATGCCGAGCAGCGCATGTTTCGCCAGCGGATAGGGAAACGTGTGCGGGATGATCGTGAAGGCATGCGTGGAGGCGATATTGAGGATGACGCCCCCGCCCCGCGCGATAAAGCCGGGCAGCACCGCCTTGCAGCAATTCCATGCTCCCTTGAGATTGATGTCGAAGCAGCGGCTCCACGCTTCGTCCGTCGTATCGAGCGGTTCGGCGAAGACGTTGACCCCGGCATTGTTGACGAGCGCATTCAGTGGCCCGATCTCGTCATTCGCCTGCGCAACCGCCCTCGTGATTGTTCCGGCATCGGTTATATCGGCCGGCAGATAACCAACCCGGCCGCCGGTGCCTGCGAGCTCTCCCGCTGCCTGCGCCAGCAGCGCCCCATCGCGATCGACGAGATAGACGGCGGCATTCTCCTTGATGAAGGCCTTGGCGATCGCAAGGCCGATACCCTGCGCAGCGCCGGTGATCAGGATGTTCTTGCCCTGCAGGCGATCGCCCATCTATCTCCCCTCCGGTTGAACCGGCAGCGCAGACAGCTCGATCGTCATCTTGCCGGCGAGTGCTTCACCCGGCGCAAGCGGCGCGAGCCCGCCGAATTCGGGCAGGTGATGGCCGTTCGGAAGGTGGCTCATCGGCTCGAGGCAGAAGAAGTCACTGCGATTGATCGGCATATAGAGCATGAAGCGGTCAAGCGCGCCCTCGGCTTTCAGCGCCGCCTGAATTCCAAGCTCCGGCCAGGCGATTGCCGCCCGCCTGTTCCAGCCCTCGAAGGCATTGTTCATCCATGTCTGCGGCAACAGCTTGCCTGACCTGAAATCGAAATCGTCAGGCACAGGGCCGGGCATATCGGGAAGATGGTCAGGCCGCTCGTTCCAGTAACGATCGGCCGCAATCGTCAGCCGTGTCTTCGAAGTCCGAACAAAGAAGGGATGCTGGCCCAGACCGAAAGGAAGCGTGGTTTCGCCCCGGTTTTCCACCGAAAGCGTCAGCACCAGGGCATCGCCGACGAGGCGGATCTCCTGCCGGGTCAGATAAGCATAGGGTGAAACCTTGTCGGCGCTGCGGGAAAAGGAGAACTGCGCATGCTCCATGCTGGCCTCTTCCATCTGCCAGAGGCCGAGCCAGCCGTCGCCGTGCCGATAGAGCGGATCGGAAGTATTCGGCTGGAAAGCATAGTCGCGTCCGGCAAAGGACATGGCATTGCCTTCCACACGATTGCCGAACGGCACCATCGCAAAATTCGCCATCGTGCCATCCAGGCCGCCGGCCGCGACGAGAAAGGGCGTCTCCCGATAGGTCGCGGCGGCAACGGCTGCACCCCGACGGCTGACCCGGACGGCGAGATCACCGCGCCTCAGCTCGATTTCGTCCTCCGCTCGTCCCTGGTTCATCCGCGTCGCCCCGCAGCCGAAGATCTCAAATTGTCGAGCAGCACCGCGATCAGCAGGATCAGCCCGCGCACGACATACTGATAGAATGCCTGAATATTCAGGAGGTTCATAACGTTTTCGGCAATGCCCATGATCAGCACGCCGACGATGACGCCACTCATCGCCGCCCGGCCGCCGGCAAGCGAAACGCCGCCGAGAACGCAGGCCGAGATCACCGAGAGCTCGAGCCCGGTCGCCGCATTCGGCTGGCCGGAAGTGATGCGCGAGGCGAGCAGAATGCCGGCAATGCCGCAGACGAGACCCTGCAGCGCAAAGATCCAGACGCGCATGTTGACGACATTGACGCCCGCAAGCCGCGAGGCTTCCGGATTGCCGCCGATCGCCAGCGTGTTCTTGCCGAAGACGGTGCGGTTGAGCACGAAGCCGAAGAAGACGAAAAGGATGAGCATGATCCAGATCGGTGTCGGCACGGTGAGGAAACGCGAGAGCGCAAGCTGGTAGAAGGCAGGATCGTTGATGCCGACGGCGCGCCCGTCCGAAGCGATCAGCGCCAGCCCGCGCACGATCTGCATGGTCGCAAGCGTGGTGATCAGCGCGTTGATGCGGAACCGGGCGATGACGATGCCGTTGACGAAACCGACGACGGCGCCGCACAGCAGGGCTGCCAGCAGCCCGACGGGAATGGAGCCGGTCGCGTTCGAGACCATCACGGCGGCCATGCCGGAGAAGGCGACGATCGATCCAACCGAAAGATCGAAGTCGCGGGAGGCCAGGCAGAACATCATCGTGCAGGCGACGATGCCGATCGTGACGACCGATTGCAGCAGCCCCAGCATGTTCCGCTCGGTCAGGAAGTTCGGCACGAAGAGCGAGACGATCACGAAGGCGGCGGCGAAAATCACCACCAGCCCCTGTTCGCCGAGAAGGATTTTTTTCAACGAATTCATCGTCGGTGTTCCCAGTCTTAAATGGTGCCTGCGGCATTCTTGTCGGGAAGCGCCGCCGTCAGAATGCTGCGCTCGTCGAAATCCGGGCGGGCGACATCGGCCGCCACCCTGCCCTGGCACATCACGATGATGCGGTCGGAAATGCCCATCACTTCGGGCAGCTCGCTCGAGATCACCACGATCGCCATGCCGCCCGCCGCCAGCTCATAAAGGATTTCGTAGATCTCCGACTTCGCCCCGACATCGATGCCGCGCGTCGGTTCGTCGATCACCAGAACCTTGATGCCCTGTTCGGAAAGCCAGCGGCCGAGAATGACCTTCTGCTGGTTGCCGCCGGAGAGATTGATGATGTCCTGCTTGCGCGAGGGCGTCCGCACCCGCAGACGGGAAATGAATTCATCCGCCAGCGCCGCCTCCCTTTTCGGGTTCAAAATCCCGAAAGGAGAGAAATGCCGGCGCGACGAGATGGCGATGTTTTCTTCGATCGACCGTCCCTGGACGATGCCGTCGGACTTGCGATCCTCCGGACAGAGCACCATGCCGGCATCGATCGCCGCTTTCGGATCGTTCGGCGAAACGGCGGCGCCGTCGATCGTTACCTGGCCCTGATGCCTCGCATCGGCGCCGTAGAGCAGCCGCGCCATCTCGCTGCGGCCGGCGCCGATCAGGCCGAAGAAGCCGAGGATCTCGCCCCGACAGACCGAAAAGCTGATGGGATTGCGCAATCGTGATCCGGATAGGTCCTTGACCTCGAGCCTGACGTCGCCGAGCGGGCGTTCGCGCCATCCCCAGATATCGCTGATCTCTCGGCCGACCATTTCCGAGATGACCTGTTCGCGTGTCGTGCCGGCAATCTGAGGATGATGGGCGGCAAGCTTGCCGTCGCGCAGCACGCTCAGGCTGTCGCAAAGCCGGAAGATCTCATCGAGCCGATGTGAGACGTAAAGAATGACCGTTCCCTTCGCCTTCAGCCTTTCGATGAGTGAAAACAGGATTTCGCTTTCGCGCGAGGAAAGCGAGGAGGTCGGCTCATCGAGCGCGATCACCCGCGCCTCGAGCATGACGGCCTTGGCGATCTCGACCATCTGCCGCGCGCCGATCGAAAGCGAAGCAACCTTGGCCGAGGGATCGACATCGATGCCGATCTCTTCGAGCTTCGAGCGCACCGTCTCGATCAGGGTTTTGGCATGGATCACGCCGCCTTTGGCGGGAAAACGGCCAAGCCAGAGATTTTCTGCCACCGTCAGCTCCGGAACGAGCTGCAGTTCCTGATAGATGACGATGACGCCGGCGTGGAAGGCGTCACGGACCGAGGCATATTTCTGTTCTTCGCCATCGATGAGAATGTCGCCGGCATCGGCGGCCTGATCGCCCGAAAGCACACGGATCAGCGTCGATTTACCCGCGCCGTTCTCACCCATCAGCCCGTGGACGGCGCCCTTCTCCACTGAGAAGGAAACACCCGACAGCGCCTGTACGCCTGGATAGCCCTTGGAAATATGTTTGAATTCGAGAAAAGCCATCGTCACTCCACCGAAGGTTCCGGCGGCACGCCCAAGCGGCCGCCGGAGATGCATCATCGCGGGCGATGGTTATTCGATGCCGAGTTCCTTGCGGACCTTCTCATAATCGCCGCGCAGCGCCAGCGAACCTGACGTCAAGGTCAGCTTTTCCGGCTCCTTGCCGTTGGCGATCCAGTCGTACATGTTGAGCGCCGTCTCATAGCCGTGACGCTTCGGCGAGATGATGACCGTGCCGAAGAAGCCCGTCGCTGCCGGCTTCTTGAACTCGTTGATCGCCGATTCCGCGCCGCCGATACCGACACCGATCACGTTGGCTGCTGGAATACCGACCGATTCCGAAGCGCGGACGGCGCCGAGAATGGCTTCGTCGTTGAGTCCGAAAGCCACCCAGTATTTCACGTCGGCATGCTTGTTGAGAACGGTGGTCGCCGCGTTGAGCGCTGCTTCCGTATCCGTCTTCGCCTGCGGCGCATCATAGATGTTCTCGGCCGGGAAACCTGCGGATTTCAGTACCGAGATCGCACCTTCGACGCGGTCGACAGCGGTCGGCAACTGGTCGTAGGAGACCCGGATCGCGCCGACATTCTTCATGTCCCAGCCGCGCTTCTTGATTTCGTCGACGATCGCCTGGCCGACGGTCTCACCGATCTTGGTCGCCGAAATGCCCATATGCGGCACATCTTCCAGCGGCTTGCCGTCCGCACTGACGAGGCGGTCGTCGACCGTCATCAGCTTCAGCTGATTGGCTTCAGCCTTGGCGACGATGCCGGGACCGAGCTTGACGTCGGGCGTGCAGATGATGAAGCCCTGCGCACCCTGGGCTCCGAGATTGTCGATCGCCGACTGAACCTTCTCGCCGTCTTCCGCGCCGATCTTGACGACCGTGAAACCTTTTTCCTTGGCGGCCTGGTCCGCGAACTTCCATTCGTCCTGGAACCACGGCTCCTCCGGCTGCTTGACGATGAAACCGATCTTGACGTCTGCGGAAAATGCCGAGCCGGCTGTCAGAATGGCGAAAGTGCCAGCCAGAATAGCTGCTTTGAACAAGCGCATGTCTCTCTCCCTAAACTCTGAAATCGAGCAACTGCCTCCCCGGCAGCGTCCAATGAATTATGTTAAATCATCATACCAGTCAATTGCCAATGTATGATGATTTAGATAATAGGATAGTCATGGGAGCCGGATGGACCCGTCGCAAAGCGGATCGAATTCGGATAATCAGGTTCGGTTGCTGCCCGGGAGTGAGCGCGGAGAGGTGAAGTTGGAATCGACTGAGGAACAAGGCCGAACGGAAAGCTCAGGCAGCGAACGCCGGCCGCGGGTACGCCGCAACGTCACGGCGGCAATCGCTCAGGATATCTGCGCGGACCGCTATCCCTCGGGCTCGCCGTTGCCCCGCGAGAACGATCTTTGCGACCTCTATGGCGTCAGCCGCACCGTCATTCGTGAATCGCTGAAAGTGCTGGAATCCAAAGGGCTCGTGCGCGGTAAACCGCGAGTCGGAACGACCGTCTGCGACAGGGACGACTGGAACATCCTGGATGCCGAAGTGCTCGACTGGATGGGGCCTTACATCAAGGACTTCGACCTTTTGGGATGCATTCTCGAAGCCCGGCGCACCATAGAGCCGGCAGCCGCCGAATATGCCGCCGAACGCGCCAGCGCCCAGGAGATCGCCGATCTCGACAAGGCCTGGCGGCAGATGCGCGACAGCGCAGGCGATCCGGAAAGCTTCACCGACGCCGACGTGATGTTTCATACGGTGCTGCTCACCGCCAGCCACAACCAGGTGTTCCGCCGTCTGTCCAGCGCCATCCATGCTGCGCTGAAATATGCGTTGCATGCCTCCAATATCGCCGTCGAAAACCGGGAGGATGCGGTGCTCGTTCATGGCGAACTCGTCGAGGCCTTGCGCATGCGCGACAAGGCAAGCGCCAGGGAATGCGCCAATCGCATGCTCGACCTTGCGGTTCGCGACCTTGCCGCCGCCGAGAAGGCGATCGGCAGAACGAAATGATCGATCACGAGAGGCCGTGGACGCGCTGTCCCATCGCAAATCCGAGAAGAGATTAAGACCTGAGATGAAGATCACCAAACTCACCACCTATATCGTTCCGCCGCGCTGGCTGTTCCTGAAGGTCGAGACCGATGAAGGCATCGTCGGCTGGGGCGAACCGGTCGTCGAAGGCCGCGCACTGACCGTCGAGGCCGCCGTCCACGAATTGGCGGACTACCTGATCGGCAAGGACCCCTTCCTGATTGAGGACCATTGGACGGTGATGTATCGCGGCGGGTTCTATCGCGGCGGCGCTACCCATATGAGCGCGATCTCGGGCATCGACCAGGCGCTCTGGGATATCAAGGGAAAGGCGCTCGGCCAGCCGATCCATTCCCTGCTCGGCGGCCAACTGCGCGAGCGCATCAAGGTCTATTCCTGGATCGGCGGCGACCGTCCTTCTGACGTCGCCAACAATGCCAGAGAGGTGGTCGCCCGCGGCTTCAAGGCGATCAAGCTCAACGGCTGCGAGGAAATGCAGATCGTCGACACCAACGAGAAGGTGGAAAGGGCAGTCGAGACCATCGCCGCCATCCGCGAGGCGATCGGTCCGCATATCGGCATCGGCGTCGATTTCCACGGCCGCGTCCACAAACCGATGGCCAAGGTTCTCGCCAGGGAGCTCGACCCTTACAAGCTGATGTTCATCGAGGAACCGGTGCTGTCTGAAAACAAGGAAGCGCTGCGCGACATCGTCAACCATACCTCGACGCCGATCGCGCTCGGCGAAAGGCTCTATTCACGCTGGGACTTCAAGCAGGTCCTTTCGGACGGCTATGTCGACATCATCCAGCCGGATCTTTCCCACGCCGGCGGCATCACCGAATGCCGCAAGATCGCCGCCATGGCCGAAGCCTATGACGTCGCTCTGGCGCCGCATTGCCCACTCGGCCCGATCGCGCTCGCCGCCTGCCTGCAGGTCGACGCGGTCAGCTACAACGCCTTCATTCAGGAACAGAGCCTCGGCATCCACTACAACACCGGCAACGACATCCTCGACTACATCTCCAACAAGGAGGTGTTCCACTATGCCGATGGTTTCGTTTCCATCCCCCAGGGGCCTGGGCTCGGCATCGAGGTCGACGAGGCCTATGTCATCGAGCGCGCCAAGGAGGGCCATCGCTGGCGCAACCCGATCTGGCGCCATGCCGACGGCAGCTTCGCCGAGTGGTGAAAAATCGAAGGGTCGCGCAAGCGGCCCTTTTTCATTCGCGCTGTCGGGTCGCTGGCAGTTCATGCGTCATAATGGAAGCTCAACAGGAGGTTTCGATATGGCCAAAGCAATCGCAATCATCGTCGCCCGTATCATCTTCAGTTTCATCTTCTTCATGGCAGCCGGCTTCAAGTTCGCCGATATGGGCGCGACGGCGGGCTATATCACCGCTGCCGGCTTTCCGATGGCGACCTTCCTTGCTTGGGTCGCAGCCTTCTTCGAGATTGCGCTCGCGCTCGCCTTCATCTCGGGCGCCTTCTTTTCCGAAGCCAGTATGCTCGCCGGCATCTATGTGATCTTCCTCGCTTTTGCCTTCCACGGGCCATCCCATTGGCAGCAGAACCAGGCCGAGTTCGGCTTTTTCGTCGATCACTTCACCTTCCTCGCCGGCCTGCTCTTTGCCGCCGTCCACGGACCGGAGAAATGGGCCTTGAGGCACACATTCCTCCGTTAGCCTTTTCCCTCCGGAACCAACTGCCGCGCTGAACATTGGCCTATCGGCAGAACGTCACGGAGGGTTGCCCATGGAGCTGAAGGATAAGGTCGCGCTGGTCACCGGCGCCGGTTCCGGCATCGGCAAAGCAGCCGCTTTGAAGCTCGCGGCCGAAGGAGCGAAGGTCACAGTGCTGAGCCGCACGGCAGACGAAGTCGAAAAGACCTGCGCCGAAATCAAGGCCGGCGGTGGCGAGTCGATCGCGCTGACGGCCGACACCAGCGACGAATCCCAAATGCGCGCCGCGGTTCAGAAACTGACGGAGACTTTCGGCGGCCTCGACATCGTTATCGCCAATGCCGGGATCAATGGTGTCTGGGCACCGATCGACGATCTGACGCCGGAAGAATGGGACAAGACGATCGCCGTCAATCTGCGCGGCACCTATCTGACCCTGCATCTGACGGTTCCGCATCTCAAGCGCCGCGGCGGTTCGATCGTCGTCGTCTCCTCGATCAACGGCACCCGCACCTTCACGACGCCGGGCGCCACCGCCTATACCGTAACCAAGGCAGGTCAGGTCGCCATGGTCCAGCAACTCGCCTTGGAACTCGGCCGGCACCGCATCCGCGTCAATGCCGTCTGCCCCGGCGAGATCGAAACAAACATCAGCGCCAATACCGACAGCCGCCATCGCGAAGAGACGGAGGTCCCGGTCATCTGGCCGGAGGGCGATATCCCGATCGCCGGCGGCAAGGCCGGCAAGAGTGAGGACGTCGCCGAAACCATCCTCTTCCTCGCCTCCGAACGCGCCCGCCACATTACCGGCACCCCGATCTGGATCGACGGCGGCCAGGGCCTGCTGCGATAGAGCTGAAATTGCCTCGACGGATCAGGCGCTCAGCCGGGCGCTGTCGAGCGTGTAGAGTTCCTGCGCGCGCTGCACACCGCGCAGCGCATAACGTCCGACACAGGCGAGAGCCGATCGCTGTTCCTCAGGTATCACAGCGGCGAAATCGGAGGAGATCAGCAGGTTGAGATCGACCGAACGGCACATGGAGGCAATGCGGCTGACCTCGTTGACGGCGGGGCCGATGACCGTGAAATCCAGCCGATCCTGACTGCCGATATTGCCGTAGAAGACATCGCCGATATGCAGGCCGATATAGACGTCGGTCGTTGGCCGCCCGTCGGCTGCGCGCGCGGCATTGAGCTTGATGAGCTTTTCGCGCAGCAACGATTCGGCGTTGAGCGCCGCCCGGCAGGTCTCTGCCGGCACCTCGCCCTTGAAGATGGCGAGCACACCGTCGCCGATCAGCTTCAGCACGTTGCCGCCGGCCTCGTGGATCGCCGAGATCGCCATCTCACTGTAATCGTTGAGCAGCGGGATGATTTCCTCCGGCGGCACACGGTCGGAAATCTTGGTGTAGTTCAGGAGATCGGAAAACCAGAGTGCGGCCGAAATCCGCTCCGATTTGCCGCGGCTGATCTTGCCTTCCATCACCTGGCGCGCCGCATCCTCGCCGAGATAGACTTCGGCAATGGTGCGGGCGATGCGCCCGAGCGCGACGCACTTGATCGCCAGCCCCAGAACAGGCACCAGCTTGCGCAGGATGGCGAGATCGTGGTCGGAAAAGCCCTCGGGATGTTTGGTTGCGAAATGCGAGAAAAAGCAATCCATTTCACCGATCGTACCGGCTTCGCTGAAACGATGCATCATTGCGACGAAATCGGTGTGGCCCGCTTCCGCTATCTTGTCGAGCATGGTGAAATCGATTGGATCGCCAAAGCCGATGCGTCGGCGCACCTCCCGCTCGTTGCCCGCCCAAAGATGGTAGAAGGCCGAACGCTGCCAACTCGACGCCGCTTCGCCCGAACTCGTCGGACCATATTCGAATTCCGTCTCTATTTCCTCCACGCTGTCCCAACGGAAGGCACGGCCCTCATGCACGGGATGCAACGTGTCCATCAGCGCCATGCCGCGGTCGAGCGGCAGGCCGGCATCCCGACAGGCCGCGCAGAAACCGGTCATGAGCTCGGCTTCCGAGGCGCCCTTCAGTCCCTGCTCCGTGACCCAGGCCGCGATACTGCTGACGTCGCTGTAATCCATGCCGCTCACCTTTGTACGTTCCGAAGCTGTAGCCCAAATTCACCGCGGAAGGAACGCCGATGCCTCAGTCGCCCGCGGGCATATTGTAAGGCGTGACGATTTCGACCGATGAAAGCGAGGCCGAAACCGCTCGCCCCGATGCCGCAGCCCGGCTCATGATCGCCCTGAAGGCCGAACGCGCATCGGTTCTGAGATCGTGATGCAGCACGAAGCCGATGCGGCGCGCGGCAAGCAGGGCTCGATTATCCGCATCCAGGTCATGAGCGACGAAGACGCGAGCCGAACGCCTGGCCGCATCGAACGCCGCCAGCACCGCGCGATTGCCGCCGCCGATCGAATAGACGGCATTGATGGCAGGATCGGCCGCAAGTGCAGCCGCCGCAAGCGTTCCCGTCGCGGCATCGGTGCCGTGTCCCTCGCTGATTTCGGTGATGCCGATCCCGGGATAATGGGCGCGGATGACGCGGCGAAAGCCGATTTCGCGCTCTTCCTCGCCGCGGAACCGTCCGCTCGACAGCGTCACCAGCACCTTGCCGCCGTCAGATCCGAGGAATTCGCCGATGAGATAGGCTGCCACCTCCCCCGCCGTCCGGTTGTCGGCGCCGGCATAGGCAATGCGTGCCGAATTCGGCAGGTCCGTCACCAGCGTCACCACGGGAATGCCGGCCGCATCGGCCCGGGCAACGGCGGCGGCCACCTCCGCAACGTCAGGCGCCTTGAGCACGATGCCATGCGTGCCGCGCAGCCGGATGCGATCGAGGAGCTGCACCAGCTCGGCCGGCCTCATCACCTCGGCGAAATGAAAACGGCAGCGGAAGACGCCCGGCAGGAAGGCCGCCATCTCCGCTTCGAAAGCGGCGCGCACCGCATCGCTGAACCGCTGCGGCGTCTCCATGACGATATCGATCGCCAGCATGCGCCCGCTGCCCGTCGTACCCGCCTGCTGTTTCTCAAGTTCCGCGATCGCCGCCCTTACCCGCATTTCCGTCTGCCGGCGCACGCCCGGCCTGCCGTTCAGCACCCGGTCGACGGTAGCGGTGCTGAGCCCCGCCTGGAAGGCGATGTCCTTGACGAGAAAGGTATGGGCCATTGGCCGTCCTGATGGTTTTTTGATGGATTCCTGATCTATATCACCTGGCAGCCCGGCGTATAGTGCCTCCATCGGAACCAGGGAGGAGCCGCTATGAAAACCGACAACCAGCAGAAACGACGCGCCGACCGCGTGTGGCTGACCGAAGAGACCTGCGATCTCGGCGATTTTCGCCGGCTTGCGGAAAAGACGACTGCGCTTTCCGATTATCCCTTGGCGTCGGCGGTCGACAAAAACATCCTGATCTATGACAGCCGCAAGGTGATGGAGGCGGCCGCAGCTCGTGAAGGCCGGCGTGCCGTTCTGGCTGAGATCTGCGAGGCCTTCGGCGAAGGGCCGGGCGTCGTCGTGTTCAAGCATGCCTTCGAGGATACCGGCATCATCGACCGCGCCAGCGCCATCTTCGACGGGATCATCGAGGAACAGCACCGCACCGCGACTGGCGGCGGCGATCACTTCGCCAAGCCCGGCGCCAACGACCGCATTTGGAATTCGCTGGAAAAACATTGCCTCGCCGATCCCGCGAATTTCGCCGAATATTACGGCAACGCCGTCATCGCGCTGGCAAGCGAGGCCTGGCTTGGCCCGAGCTACCAGATGACGGCCCAAGTCAACCGCGTCAATCCGGGCGGCGCGGCGCAATCGGCCCATCGTGACTACCATCTCGGCTTCCAGTCATCTGATGTGATCGAACAGTTTCCGGCGCATGTGCACCGGCTCTCGCCCGTATTGACGCTGCAGGGCGCGGTTGCCCATTGCGACATGCCGCTCGAGAGCGGACCGACGCTCTTCCTGCCGCACAGCCAGACCTATGTGCCGGGTTATCTCGCGCTGAAGCGCCAGGAGTTCCGGGATTATTTCGAGGCCAACCATATCCAGCTGCCGCTAGACAAGGGTGACGTCGTCTTCTTCAACCCCGCCCTTTTCCACGCCGCCGGCACCAACCGCTCCACGGATATCAAGCGGGTCGCCAACCTCCTGCAGGTCTCCTCCGCCTTCGGCCGCGCCATGGAAACCGTCAACCGCGAGCGGATGAGCGCGACGCTCTTTCCCGCGCTGAAAACATTGCAGGGCAGGCTCTCCCCCGGCGAAATCGCCAATGCCGTCGCCGCCTGCGCCGAAGGCTACTCCTTCCCCACCAATCTCGACCGCGACCCGCCACTCGGCGGCCTGGCGCCGAAGACACAGGCACAGCTGATGCATGAGGCGTTGAAAGAGGGCTGGAGCGACGAAACCTTTGCGGCAGCACTTGCCGAACAGGCCCGAAAGAAGTTGAGCTGACTTGGAAATCGGAGCCCCCTCACCCGCCTACCGGCACCGACCGGGGTGAGCCCCGTGGCTCACCCCGGTCGGTGCCGGTAGGGCGGATGAGGGGGCCACACGGCACCAACATACGAGCCTCCCGCGCCCCACGGGAGGCCATTCGCACACATCATCATAAGGGAGGAACCACATGAGCACAGACCACGGCCGCCTCGACGGCAAGATCGCCATCGTCACCGGCGGCACCCAGGGACTGGGCGCCACCATTGCCCGCCTCTTCGCCGAACGCGGCGCGGAAGGCATCGTCATCTGCGGCCGCAACGAAGCCAAGGGCAAGGCGAAGGCGGAAGAGATTTCGGCTGCGACCGGCGTGAAGGTCGTCTACGTCAAAGCCGACCTTGCCAAGGTCGAGGATGCGCAGAATGTCGTCCACGCCTGCGACGAGGCCTTCGGTCGTGTCGACGCGCTGGTCAATGCCGCCGCCATCACCGATCGCGGCACCATCCTCGATACCAGCCCCGACCTCTTCGATGCCATGTTCGCCGTCAACGTGCGCGCGCCGTTTTTCCTGATGCAGGAAACGGTGAAGGTCATGCGACGTGAAAAGATCGAGGGCACGATCGTCAACATCGGCTCGATGTCGGCCAAGGCTGGCCAGCCCTTCATCGCCGCCTATTGCGCTTCCAAGGGCGCGCTGGAAACGCTGACGAAAAACACCGCCTACGCGCTGCTGCGCAACCGCATCCGCGTCAACGGCCTCAACATCGGCTGGATGGCCTCCGAAGGCGAAGACCGCATCCAGCGCGAATATCACGGTGCACCCGCCGATTGGCTGGAACAGGCCGCCGCCAGCCAGCCCTTCGGCCGTCTCGTCGATCCGCAGGAAGTGGCGCGCGCCTGCGCCTATCTGTCGTCTTCCGAATCCGGCCTGATGACCGGCTCGGTCATCTGCTTCGACCAGTCGATCTGGGGCGCCTATGACGGCTCGCCGCATCCGGTCGCGGCGCTGTGAGAAACCCGGAGCCCGGCAATTCCGGCAGCCGGGCTCTGGCACCACCGGATTTTTGTGGATAGGAAGGAGCGGCAGCATTCAGGGAGGAAACTGGCGTGGCCGACAATCCGCTTTATGACATCCGCGATGAACGTTTCGCCGCTCTGGTCATCGGCAGCGCAGCGCTCGAGGAACTTTATTCCGGCTGCCGCTGGACGGAAGGCCCGGTCTGGTTTTCCGACCTGAACTGCCTGCTCTGGAGCGATATCCCGAATGAACGCATCATGCGCTGGACGCCTGACGGTACGGTCTCCGTCTTCCGCTCGCCCTCCAACTACGTCAACGGCAATACCCGCGACAGGCAGGGCCGGCTCGTGTCCTGCGAGCATGGCGGGCGCAGCGTCACCCGCACCGAGCCGGACGGCACGATCACGGTTCTCGCCGACAGCTACAAGGGCAAGCGGCTGAACTCGCCGAACGACGTCGTCGTGCATTCCGACGGCTCGGTCTGGTTCACCGACCCGACCTACGGCATCCTCTCGGACTACGAAGGCCACAAGGCCGAGCCTGAACAAGCGACCCGCAACGTCTACCGTATCGACCCCGCAAGCGGCGCGGTCGAGGCCGTCGTCGAGGATTTCATCCAGCCGAACGGCCTGGCCTTCTCGCCCGACGAGACGCGGCTCTATATCGCCGACTCCGGCTCGGCAAAACATGAAGTGCCGCGCCACATAAGAGTTTTCGACGTCGTCGACGGCAGAAGGCTGACGAACAGCCGCTATTTCTGCAGCCTCGATGTCGGCAATCCCGACGGCTTTCGCTTCGACGTCCAAGGCAATCTCTGGACGAGCGCAAGCGACGGTGTGCACTGCTTTTCGCCTGATGGCACACTGCTCGGCAAGATCAAGGTGCCGCAGACGGTGTCCAACCTCACCTTCGGCGGCCCCAAGAAGAACCGGCTCTTCATCACGGCAACGCGCTCGGTCTATTCGATCTATATCAAGACGAACGGCGCGCAATATCCGTAAGGATCGATCGAAGGCCCGCACAGGATTACGCCCGCCGGATGCATGCCATCAGGAAGTGTGAGGCGGTTCCAGATGACGGCATGCATGAAAAAAGCTAAAGCGCATCGCATGAATCAGATTTGACGCGAAGCGCTCGAGCCGCCCGCGCCTTATTCGCATCAAGGAGGAATAGAAGATGACCCGATTTTCATGCGCTCAATGGCGCCGCACCACTCCTGATGCCATGACCTGGAGAGCCTGAAATGCGTTCCGTCGTTTCCTTCAACGAAGGCTGGAGTTTTCACGAAGGCTTCGGCCAGCGCCTGCTCGAAAGCTTCGACGCCGCCAAGTTGGTCAGTCTGCCGCACACTGCCGTCCAGCTGCCCTTCAACTATTTCGACGAGACCAGCTATCAGCGCGCCTTCACCTATCAGAAGATGCTGCGCTGGCTGCCGGAATTCGAGGGCCGCGAGGTTTCACTGATCTTCGACGCCGCCATGGCCGACAGCGTGGTCTATCTGAACGGCGAGGAAATCATCGCTCACAAGGACGGCTATACCCCCTTCGAGGCCCGCCTGACCGGCAAGCTGGTGAAGGGCGAAAACCTTGTGACCGTGAAGATCGACGGCAGTGAAAATCCCGCCATTCCACCCTTCGGCGGCCGCATCGACTATCTCACTTATGCCGGCATCTATCGCGACGTCTGGCTGAAAGTCACCGACCCGGTCTCGATCCGCAATCTCAAGATCGAAACCACGGACGTTCTCGCCTTGGAGAAATCGGCAAGCATCCGCGTCGATATCGCCAATCCGGAAAGCCGCAGCTTTGCGGCGACCGTCACCGCCACGCTGAAACAGGCCGACGGTACTGTCATCGCCACCGCAGCAACCGAAACCATCAGCGACAGCACCCGGCTTTCCTTCGGCGGCCTTACCGGCATTGCCCTCTGGGACATTACCGATCCCAACCTCTACGAGGTCACGGTCGAACTGAGGACCGCACACGGTTCCGACCGTCTCTCCGCGCGCTTCGGTTTCCGCACCGCCGAATTCACGCCGGAAGGCTTCCTGCTGAACGGCAAGCCGCTGAAACTGCGCGGTCTCAACCGCCACCAGGCCTTCCCCTATGTCGGTTACGCCGCCGGCCGCTCCGCCCAGGAGCGCGACGCCGACATCATGAAGACGGTGCTGAAGTGCAATATCGTCCGCACCTCGCATTATCCGCAGTCGAAATGGTTCCTCGACCGCTGCGACGCGATCGGCCTGCTCGTCTTCGAGGAAATCCCCGGCTGGCAGCATATCGGCGATGCCGACTGGCAGAAGGAATCGATCGAAAACGTCCGCCGCATGATCGAGCGTGACTGGAACCATCCCTCGATCATCATCTGGGGCGTGCGCATCAACGAATCCCAGGATAGCCACGACTTCTATGTCGAGACCAACCGCCTGGCCCGCGAACTCGACAGCACCCGCCAAACCGGCGGCGTGCGCTATGTCACCGAGAGCGAGCTGCTCGAAGACGTCTATACGATGAACGACTTCATCCTCGGCAACGAGGAACTGCCGGGCTCCAACCGCCCCCGCACCGCGCTACGCGGCCAGCAGGAAAACACCGGCCTGTCGCAGAAGGTGCCGTACCTCATCACCGAGTTCAACGGCCATATGCACCCGACGAAGATCTACGATCAGGAGCAACGCCAGGCCGAGCATGTGCGCCGTCACCTCGATGTGCTGAACGCCGCCTACGGCGACCCCGACATTTCGGGCGCCATCGGCTGGTGCATGTTCGATTACAACACGCACAAGGATTTCGGCTCCGGCGACCGCATCTGCTATCACGGCGTCATGGACATGTTCCGCGAGCCGAAATTCGCCGCCTATGCCTATATCAGCCAGTGCGATCCCTCCGAGGAGATCGTCATGAAGCCGGCGACCTTCTGGGCGCGCGGCGAGCGCAATATCGGCGGCGTGCTGCCGCTGATCATCCTGACCAATTGTGACGAGATCGAGCTGCAATACGGCGCGCTTTCCAAGCGCATCGGTCCGGACCGCGAGAACTATCCGCATCTGCCGCATCCGCCGGTCGTGCTCGACCATCGGCACTTCACTGCCGATGAACTCGGCACCTGGGGTCTCGAATGGATCGACGGTACCCTCACCGGCTATATCGGCGGCCAGCCGGTGACGAGCCTGACACTGGCGGCCGATCCCTTGCCGACGACGCTTGAGATCGTTGCCGACAACCTCACGCTGAAAGCCCGCGAACGCGACAGCACCCGCGTCATCATCCGCGCGCTGGATCAGTGCAGCCAGCGCCTGCCCTTCATGAACGACAGCATTTCGCTGAAGGTGCATGGCCCGGCAAAAATCGTCGGCCCGACCAATGTGCCGCTGCAGGGCGGCACCGCGGGCTTCTGGCTGGAGGCGACGGGGCTGACCGGCGAAATCACCGTCGAAGCGGTCTCTTCGCGTTTTGCGCCGGTAACACTTGCCGTAACGGCCGTCGCCTAACGCATGATTCAAAATGTTGGAGCATCGCGCGCCTTATCAGACGTGCGATGCTCTGATGAGCTTACGAAATCCGCGCCTGCGTTTCTGGATCGAAGAAGACGGCCTTGTCGAGATTGAAGGCGAGGCGTGTGTTTTGGCCGGGTGCGATGCCGGCATCGGCGCGCAGACGCGCGACGACTTCCTTGCCGCCGAGCTTGGTGACGGCGAAGGTGTCGGAGCCGGCGGGTTCGACGACTTCGATCAGGCAGTCGCCTTCGGTCAGCGAACGGGCGTTGCGGTCGGCGCCGTCGGGATCAGTCAGCGCTTCCGGCCGGATGCCGAAGATCACCTGCCGGCCGGCATAGGAGGAAAGGCCGTTGCCGGTCGTTGCAACGGGAAGCCTGAGCGGGGCGGCGTTCGGCCGTTCGAGCGAGACCGCGAGGCCCGCGGCGCCGTTTTCGACCGAGGCCTTGACCAGGTTCATCGCCGGCGASCCCATGAAGTCGGCGACGAACATGTTGGCGGGATTGTTGTAGATCTCCGCCGGCGTGCCGAACTGCTGRACGATGCCGTCCTTCATGACAGCGATCCGGGTCGCCAGCGTCATCGCCTCGATCTGGTCGTGGGTGACGTAGACGATGGTCTTGCCGGTCGCCTGATGCAGCCGCTTGATCTCGATGCGCATGTCGACGCGCAGTTTCGCGTCGAGGTTGGAGAGCGGCTCGTCGAACAGGAAGAGCTTGGGATCGCGCACCAGCGCCCGGCCCATGGCGACGCGCTGGCGCTGGCCGCCCGACAGCTGCGACGGCTTGCGGTCGAGGAGATGGCCGATCTGCAGCACCTTGGCGACCTTGTCGATCGCYTGCTTGCGTTCTTCCGGCGGCACGCCGCGCATCTCCATGCCGAAGGCGATGTTGCCCGCCACCGTCATGTTCGGATAGAGCGCATAGGACTGGAACACCATGGCGATGTCGCGCTTGGAAGGATGCAGGCCGTTGACGGCGCGCCCGTCGATGCTGATCTCGCCCGACGTGATCGTCTCCAGCCCGGCAATGGTGTTGAGCAGGGTCGACTTGCCGCAGCCGGACGGGCCGACCAGCACCAGGAAGCCGCCCTTTTCGAGTTCGAGATCGATCCCCTTGAGGATGTCGACGGCGCCGAAGCGCTTTCTGAGACCGGAGATTTCCAGGAAGGCCATGACTTACCCTTTGACTGCGCCCGCCATCAGGCCACGCACGAAGTAGCGGCCGGCGAGGATATAGACGATGAGCGTCGGAACGGCCGCGATCATCGCCGCCGCCATGTTGACATTGTATTCGACCACCCCGGTCGAGGTGTTGACGACATTGTTCAGCGCCACCGTCATCGGCATGGAATCGCCGGTGCCGGCGTAAGCCGAGGCAAACAGGAAGTCGTTCCAGATGTTGGTGAACTGGTAGATGACCGTGACGACGATGATCGGCAGCGAGTTCGGCAGCATGATGCGGCGGAAGATCTGGAAGAAGCTCGCGCCGTCGACCTGGGCGGCCCGCACCAGCTCGGTCGGGAAGGCCTCGTAGAAATTGCGGAAGAACAGCGTGGTGAAGCCGAGGCCGTAGACGACATGGACGAAGACCAGGTTGACCGTCGGATTGCCGAAGCCGAAGGTAAGGCCTGTGGCGTTCTGCAGCGTCATGCCGAAGCGGCCGAACGAACCGAGGATGGTCGCCATCGGCAAGAGCACCGACTGGAACGGGATGAAGCAGGCAAACAGCATCAGGCCGAACACCAGCGTGTGGCCGGGGAAACGCCATTTGGTCAGGACATAGCCGTTGAGCGCCCCGAAGATGGTGGAGATGGCGACGGCCGGCACCACCATCTTGATCGAGTTCCAGAAGTAGCCCTTGATGCCGGCGCAGGTCAGCCCGACGCAGGTCTCGCCCCAGGCCTTGATCCAGGGATCGAAGGTCGGCGCCTGCGGCAGCGCCAGCATGTTGCCGCTCTGGATCTCGTCCATCGTCTTGAACGAGGTCACGAGCATGACGAAGAGCGGCATCAGATAGAGGACGGCGAAGATGACAAGCAGGCCGTAGATGACGATGCGGCCGATGAAGCGGGCATTGCTGGACTGGGAGTGGGAGAGAGAGGAAGCCGAGATGCTCATCGGGCCTTCTCCTTCAGTTCGGAATAGAGATAGGGCACGATGATCGCCGAGATCGTCATCAGCATGATGATGGCGCTGGCCGAGCCAACGGCCATCTCATTGCGCTTGAAGGTATATTCATACATGAAGTTGGACGGCAGCCAGGCCGAGCCGCCCGGCCCGCCCGAGGTCAGCGCCACCACGAGGTCATAGGACTTGATCGCCATATGGGCGAGCACGATGAAGGCCGACAGGAAGACCGGGCGCAACAGCGGGATGATGATGCGGCGATAGAGCTGCAAGGGGGAGGCCCCGTCGATCTGGGCCGCCTTCATGATCTCGCCGTCGATGCCGCGCAGACCGGCGAGGAACATCGCCATGACGAAGCCGGACGCCTGCCAGACACCGGCGATGACGACGGTGTAGATGACGAAGTCCTTGTTCTTGATCCAGTCGAAGTGGAAGCTCGTCCAGCCGAAGTGATGCAGCGTCTGTTCGAGCCCGAGGCCGGGATCGAGGAACCATTTCCAGGCGACCCCGGTGACGATGAAGGAAAGCGCCATCGGATAGAGGAAGATCGGCCGCAGCAACCCCTCGCCGCGGATCTTCTGGTCGAGCAGGATGGCGAGCAGCAGGCCGAGCGCCAGGCAGATGCCGACATAGAGGAAGCCGAAGATCGCCATGTTGGTGATCGAGGTATACCACGAGGACGGCGGGTCGCTCTCGAAGGTCCAGCGCCACAGCCGCTGATAGGCGCGCGCCCCCGTCAGCTGGTAGGAGGGGAAGGTCTTGGAATTGGTGAAGGAGAGATAGGCCGTCCAGGCGATGAAGCCGTAGACGAAGACGAGCGTGATGACGAAGCTCGGCGCCAGCACGATCTTCGGCAACGCATCCTGCAGCCGGCCCCTGAGCGAGACCCGCGTCGCCTGCCCCGGCGTCAGAACCGGATCGGTGGTGGCAACTGTGCTCATGGAATGTCATCTCCTCCCTGCATCGCCAGGCCCGCGTCTTCGCGGGTCTGATGCTTCCCCGCGAAGACGCGGGGAAGCCTTGTTCATCGGCAGCGGTCTCAGCGGGCGTCGTCGATCGCCTGGACGAGCTGGGTGACGGCCTCGTCGGAGGTCTTGATCTGGCCGTGGACGAACTTCGAGACGACGTCCTTATAGGCATTGGCGATCGCCGGAGGCGCGCCGTAGCCCTGGGCGAGCGAGCCGAACAGCGTGCCGCCCTCGTTGGCCGCCTTCAGGTCGGCGATGCCCTTCTTGCCGCAGGCGTCGAAGTCGGTATCGGGAACGTCGGTGCGGGCGGGAACCGAACCCTTGACGACGTTGAAGGCCGAYTGGAAGCTCTTCGACAGCGTCGCMGTCGCCAGCGCCACCTGGGCCGCCTTGCGGTCGTCGGGCACGTTGAACATGCCGAACATGTCGGAGTTGTAGATCACGCTGCCGTCGGTGCCGGGGAAGCGGTAGCACAGGAAGTCGGTATCCGGCGTCTTCTTGGCGGCGACGAATTCGCCCTTGGCCCAGTCGCCCATCACCTGCACCAGCGCRTCACCCTTGATGACCATGGCGGTCGCCAGGTTCCAGTCGCGGCCGGAGAAGTTCGGATCGACGTACTGGACGATCTTGGCAAGGTTGTCGAAGGACTTCTTCATCGTGTCCGACTTCAGCGAYGCCTCGTCGAGATCGTTGAARGCCTTCTTGTAGAAYTCCGGYCCGCCGGTCGACAGCACGATGGAATCGAACATCGTCGCTTCCTGCCAGTTCTGGCCGCCGAGCGCCARCGGGATGACGCCTGCSGCCTTCGCCTTGTCGAGCAGGGCGATCAGGTCGTCGAAGGTCTTCGGCTCACTGCCGCCGATCTTGTCCATCACGGCCTTGTTGATCCACAGCCAGTTGACCGAGTGGACGTTGACAGGGGCTGCGACCCACTTGCCGTCATAGACSGAGAACTTCTGCAATGCCGCCGGCACCGACTTGTCCCAGCCTTCCTTCTTGGCCGTCTCSGTCAGGTCRCCCATSACRCCGGCCTGGGCATAATCGAGCACGGTATARCCCAGCATCTGCGAGGCCGTCGGATAGGTCCCCGCCGCCACCATCGCCTTCAGCGCCGTCATCGCCGCATCACCGCCGCCGCCGGCAACGGGCACGTCCTTCCAGGCAAAGCCTTCCTTCGACAGATCCTCCTTCAGGACATTCAAAGCAGCCGCCTCGCCGCCTGACGTCCACCAGTGAAGCATCTGAACTTCCTTTACGTCGGCAGCACGTGCGGACACGCCGGCGCCGGCTACAGCCAGTGCGATCACGGCAGTCGTTGTCAGAAACTTACGCATCAAAGAACCTCCCAGTTCAGTTTGGAAGATGCGGAACCATTCCCGCATCCGATCACCCGCCCTCCTCAGGCGTAGTTTCATTGCCGGCCAAGCCGGCCTTAAGTTCTCGGCATCCACCAGTTGGTGCGCTTGCCGATATGCATGTTCAGCGTCTTGGTCTCCGTGTAGTCCTCGACCGCATGGCGGCCGAGCTCGCGGCCGAGGCCGCTCTGCTTGTAGCCGCCGAAGGGCAGCTCCGAGGCGCCGTCCATGAAGGTGTTCATCCAGACTGTGCCCGCCCGCACCGACCGGCCGATGGTCAGGCAGGTATCGAAATCGCGGCTCCAGACACCGGCCGAAAGGCCGTAATCGATGGAATTCGCGATCCTGATGGCTTCGGCAGTCGTTTCGAATGTCAGGACAGACAGGACCGGGCCAAAGACTTCCTCGCGCGCCACCGCCATGTCAGGCGTGACCGCTTCGAGGATCGTCGGCGACATGAACTGCCCCATGCCGAGGTCGAGTCTCTCGCCGCCATGCGCGATCTTCGCACCGCTGCTTCTCGCGCCGGTGACATATCCCGATATCTTCTCCAGATGCTGCGGCGTGATGATTGCGCCGACCTGCGTCTGGGGATCGAGGGGGTCGCCGACCTTCACATTCTTCGACAGTTCGGCAATCCGTTTGACGACATCGGAAGCGATCGATTTGTGCAGGATCAGCCGCGAGCCGGCATTGCAACACTCGCCGGCGTTGAAATATGCGCCGAAGACGGCGGCATCGATGAAGGCGTCGAGATCGGCATCGGGGAATACGATCTGCGGGTTCTTGCCGCCCAGTTCCAGCGAGACCTTCTTCAGCGTCTGCGCGGCATTCGACATGGTCAACTTGCCGACGCCGGTCGAGCCGGTGAAGGACACCATATCGACGTCCGGATGGGACGTCATGACCGCACCGACCTCAGGTCCCGTACCGGTGACAATGTTGACCACGCCATCCGGAATGCCTGCTTCCTGCAGGATTTCCCCGAGCACGAGCGTCGATCCCGATGTCAGTTCCGAGGGCTTGACGACTGTCGTGCAGCCTGCGGCCAAGGCGAATGGCAGCTTCTGGCCGACGATCAGGAACGGGAAATTCCAGGGCGTGATAATCGATACTACGCCAATCGCTTCGCGCAGGACGACGCCGAGCGTGCCGTCGCCGAGCGTGTTGTAGCTTTCACCGTGGAGATCGCGGGCAAGGGCGGCCGCATAGCGCCATATGTCGACGGAGCCGGCAATTTCACCCCGCACCTGCGTGATCGGCTTTCCGGCCTCGATGGCATCGAGGAATGCGAGCTCTTCGGCGCGGGCCGCGATCAGATCGGCAGCCTTCAGAAGTATGGCGGAACGTTCGGAGGCGGTCATTCGGGGCCACGGCCCGAGATCGAAGGCCTTGCGCGCGGCGGCGATGGCACGCTCGGCATCCTTCTTGCTGCCGGTCGGGAAGCGGCTGACCACAACGCCATGGCTTGGCGCGATCCGCTCGATCGGATCGGCGGCGGCGGCCTCCCATTTGCCGTCGATGAGCATCTTGAAATCGCGCGCTTTATCATTTCTCAGCGCCGTCGGATTGACGAGGATCGTCATTACCATTCTCCCTTGAACTTTGCCGGGCGCTTCTCGCTGAACGACGCGACGCCCTCTTTCAGATCGCCGGTCTTGGCGGCAAGGATCGAGCCCAGGGCTTCGACCGCGGTTCCGTTGTCTTCGCCGTTTGCCGATGCGATCATCAGCTTGACGATCTCGATGGCGGCCGGACCTCTCGCGGCAATCCGCTCGGCATATTCCCTGGCGGCGGCAAGCGCATTTCCGGTTGGAACGACCGCATCGACGATACCGAGCAAACGCGCCTCTTCGGCAGTGAATATCTCGCCACCGAGCGCCATGCGCCGGACGACCTGCGCACCGAAGCGGCGTACGAGACGCTGGGTGCCGGACCAGCCAGGCACCATTCCGAGGCCGGTTTCCGGCAGGCCGATCTTGATCTGCTCTTCGGCAAGACGAATGTCGGCAACGCCCGCCAGCTCAAGCCCGCCTCCGAGGGCGTGGCCGTTCAGAGCCGCGACCAGCGGCACCCGGAGCGTCGCCAGTCTTTCGAATATGCGATGGCCGTGCCGCACCCAGGCATGGCCGAACTCCTGCGGCGGCATTCCGCCCCAGGCCTTGATATCGCCTCCGGCGGAAAAGCCCTTCCCTTCGCCGGTGAGAATGGCAGCGCGAACATTCGGGTTCGCCTCCACGGCATCGGCCGCCTCCGCCAAGGCTTTCAACATGTCGAGGTCGAGCGCGTTCAGCTTCTCCGGACGAGAAATCGTCAGCGTCGCAACGTGGCCTTCGATATCGACCTTAACCGTTCCGCTAGCCATTGAAGGCGCCCTCCAAAGTCCGCGCCTTCTTTGCCGGAAGCGACAGGCCGATGCTTTCCTTGCGGAAGAGTGCGGTGTCCATGAGCTTCAGGTCGGGGGCGACGATCAGCGGGAACTCGGACTGATCGAGGATGTGGGTCTGAAGATCGACGCCGGGAGCGATTTCCGTGAGGACGATGCCGTCGGGCGTCAGCTTCATCACGCACCGCTCGGTGACATAGGTGATGTCCTGCCGCTGCTCGATCGCGCGCCTGCCGCTGAAGGTGACGTGCTCGACCTCGTTCACCAGCTTTTTCAGCTTGCCTTCCTTCTCGATGAGGAGAGTTCCATCAGCGATCGAAAGCTTTGCGCCAGCGTTGAACATGCCGGAGAAGACGATCTTCTTGGCCCGCGCCGTGATGTCGACGAAGCCTCCGGCGCCGGCCGTCACATGCGGCCGAAAGGAGAGCTTCGAGACGTTGACGGAACCGTCCCTGCCGATTTCGAGGAAGGACAAGAGCGACGCATCGAAGCCCGCGCCCTGGAAATAGGTGAACTGATAGGGAGACGGCATATAGGCGTCGGCGTTGGAGGCGCAGCCGAAGGCGAAGTCGAGCAGCGGCACGCCGCCGACCGCGCCCTGCTCGATCACCCAGGTGACGGCGCCGTGAAGCCCCTCTTCCAGCAGAATGCGCGGCACGTTGGCCGAGATTCCGAAGCCGAGATTGACGCAGCTTCCCGCCTCGAGTTCCTGTGCGACGCGGCGCGCAATGACCTTCTGGACATTGAATTCCGGAACGCTGAAGCTGTCGAGCGGGCGGAATATCTCTCCTGAGATCGCGGGATCGTAGCTCGTCTGGGTCGTCTGCTTCTGGTCGGGATCGACGATGACATAGTCGACCAGCATTCCCGGCACCCGGACGTCATGCGGCTTCAGCGAACCTTCCTTGGTGATCCGCTTGACCTGCGCGATGACGATGCCGCCATTGTTGCGGGCGGCGAGCGCCTGGTCGAGACCACCGAGATAGGCGCCTTCATGCTCATAGGTGAGATTGCCGCGCTCGTCGGCTGTCGTGGCGCGGATGATGGCGACCTGCGGGACGATCGAAGGGAAGAACAGCCAGTCGTCGCCCTCGAAGCTGACGCGCTTGACCACCGGATCCTCCGAAGCGAGAGCGTTCATCGCGCAGCCCTGCCGGCGGGGATCGACGAAGGTGTCGATGCCGACCTTGGTCAGCACGCCCGGCCGTTTGGCGGCGGCTTCGCGATGGATGTCGAACAGGATGCCGGAAGGAATGTTGTAGGCCGGGATCTCGTTGCCTGTGATCATCTGCCAGATCAGCGGCGGCTCGGAGGATGACGGACCCGAGGGATAGGAACCGCCGACGATACGCTTGAGCAGTCCCTTTTTGGCGATGTAGTCGACGCCCTTGATGCCGCTCATGTCGCCGGCCGCAATCGGATGAAGAGTGGTGATGCCTCGCGGATGACCGGTCGCATCGAACCGTTCGCCGATCGCCTTCAGCATGAGATCAGGGCAGCCGAGACCGCTCGAGGATGATACCGTTACGACAGCACCATCCGGGATCAGTGCCGCCGCTTCGGCTGGCGTGAGATGCTTCTTCATGTGCGTCACTCGGAACCCTGTTTCAATTCACGCTCTGCCGGCCCTCGCCGGCGTGGCTTTGCCGGCTCCGCAACTCTCGCGGACCACCAGTCGAACGGCTGTCGTTACCGTCTCGGCTTCCGCCTTGCCGGCATTGATCTGCTTGAGGAGCATCTGTGCGCCACGGCGCCCAATGCCCTGCGGATCGACCGAGACCGTCGTCAGTGCGGGAACCGCCGCCTGAGCCTCGATGACGTCGTCGAAGCCGACGACGGCAAAGTCGGCGCCCGGCTCCAGACGGCGCGCGCGCAATCCGTCGCAAACACCGAAGGCGACGGCATCGTTGAAGCAGACGGCCGCAGTGGGCCGACGCCCAAGAGCGATCCCTTTTCCGATCGCCTCCACCCCGCCGGCCCGCGAGGGGGCGGACGAGATGACGAGGTCCTCGTCATAGGTGAGCCCGGCCGCCTCGATTCCGTTGCGGTAACCGGCAAGGCGGTCGTCGAACACAGCCGTGTCGGGAAAGCCGCCGAGAAAAGCGATACGCTTGTGGCCGAGCCCTACAAGGTGCTCGACGGCGGCCATCATGCCGGCCCTATTGTCGGAGACGATGGACGAGACCCTGGCGCCGGGCAGATTTCGCACGACCACCACGACAGGAATGCCTGCCGCCACCAGCGGCTTGAAATCCGCAGCGTCGGTGGCACGCGCCGGCGAGACGATCAGGCCGGAAATGCCATGTTCGCGCATCGATGCGACAACCTCGCGCTGCCTGTCGATGCTCTCACCGGTGTTCGACAGGAACTGCACGAAACCGGCCGACTGAACGACCATATCGACGCCCACTGCCAGCTCCGCAAAGAAGCTGTTCGTCAGGTCGTTGACGACGACGCCGATGATCCTCGACTTGGCCCCGGCCTGCCGGAGATTGGCTGCGCCGCGATTGTAGACATAGCCGAGTTCCCGCATGACGGCATTGACCTTGGAACGCGTTCCCTCGTTGACGAGGGACGAGCCCTGAAGCACCAGCGACACCGTCGATTTGGAAACGCCGGCGGCCTTCGCAATGTCGATTACGGTCACCCGCGCCTTTGTCACTTCGTCCTCCCAACGACATCGTCGACTGGCGCTTATTTATTTGGAACGTTCCAATTGTGTCAAGAGGTATTTGATTTTTTGCCGCATGCTATTTGGCTTTCATCAGTCGTTTCCGTAGTGCAGACTCGGCTTGATTTATTGGAACGATTTAAATTTCCGGCATCAACCAAGAGAATTTCCGATATGCTGCGCGTTCGGAACGGCCTGCAAAACCTCTGACTGGCATCTTTTAAAATATCGACTAAAAGTCGAAACAAAGTCAGCTCCGAAGACGCGGCCACGGCCTCGGTATGTCCGTCAAACCTGTTGAGATTTTAATGCGAATTTTCAGAGCTTTTGTTGCCCGTCGCCCCGCATGCGCAGCCACGCTGGGATTGGTTTTCGGTCCGGATGTGGCCATGGCCTACCTCGGTCGCGGCCGGAAGGCCTTGGCCTATTTTGTCGGCGGCCTCATCATTTCAATCGCACAGCTCTGGCTGTTCGTCGTTCTCTCGACTGCGGTTTACGGGTATTTCCTGACTTTTGCCTGGCATCTGATCGGGTGGGTTCATGGCTATCTCGCGGCGAGGAAGATACGAGAGGACGCCGTGTTTCCTTGGTACTCCAGGTGGTACAATCTTCTTCTGATCTTTTTGATTGCTCCACTCGCCTTCGCGATGCTGGTGAAAGCGCTGATCGTCCAGCCATTCACGATACCATCAAGTTCTATGCTTCCTACTTTGCGGAGCGGCGACTACATGTTCGCGCAAAAATACGTCTACGGGTACAGCCGTTATTCGTTCCCGTACGGGCTCGGCCCGGAGCATCGTATATTCGGACATGGGCCGGAGCGGGGAGACGTCGTCATGTTCCGGACGCCAATGGACACGAAGGTAGATTTTGTGAAACGTGTCGTCGGCCTGCCGGGCGACCGCATTCAGATGAGATCCGGCATTCTCTACTTGAATGGTATCGCAATTGAGCGCGAGCCGACTGGTGATTTGACGTATCAATCAGTCACTGTGCAGACTTTTAGAGAGACGTTGCCATCCGGCCGCAGCTATACGATCGTTGAGCAAGTGGACAACGCCCGTGGCGACAATACCAGGGAATTCGTTGTCCCCGACGGGCATTATTTCGTGTTGGGCGACAATCGTGACAACAGCCTGGATAGCCGCTTCGATATGGGGTTTATCCCTGATGACAACATATATGCGAAGGCAGCTATCATGCTGTTCAATCCGGGCGACGCATCGCGGCAGTCATCTTGGATCCAATAGCCTTGAGAGGCATCAATCTAAGGCGTCGCGAATTCCGGCATGAACCACCCCTCACGGTCAGAAACTTGTCGCTGCCGTGAAAATCTCCGCCAGGCGTTCGATGCCCGCCTGATCATCCCTATCGAAACGGGATGGGATCGGGCTGTCGAGATCGATGACGCCGATGATGTCGCTGCCGCTTCTGATCGGAACGACAAGCTCGGAGCGGGAGGCCGCGTCGCAGGCGATGTGGCCAGGGAAAGCGTGAACGTCCTCGACGAGGATCGACGCGCCTTGCGCGATCGCCGTCCCGCAAACCCCGCGGCCTACGGCAATACGCACGCAGGCGGGCTTGCCCTGGAAGGGGCCAAGCACGAGTTCGTCGCCTTTCAGGAAATAGAAGCCGGCCCAATTGATATCCGGCATCGTCTGGAACATCAGCGCCGAGGTGTTGGCGGCGTTCGCGATCATGTCGGTCTCGCCTGAAAGCAAGCCCTCCAAATGCTGGGCAAGCTGACGATAGAATTCAGCCTTGCTGCCAGCCTCGATCACCGCCGTCTGGAACATCACCTTGTTTCCGTGAAAAGCTGAACCGCTCTAGACGGCTGATATAGGCAGGCGCGCCGCCTTTGCCAATCAGCCGAAGACAATTGAACAACGGCAACGAAAGACTGCGGTTGCGGATTAAATGCACCCTACTCCTTCGGCTTGTCCGCAAAATGCCGGATCGCAAATTCGGCGATGTTCTGGTTCGCCCGATCGGCATCGTCGAGCAGCGAGGGAAACAGCTGCCACTGATGGGGCATGCCCGGCCAAACCTCGGTGGTGACATCCACGCCCGCCTGGCGCGCCTTGTCGGCAAGCCGCAGCGTGTCATCCAGCAGGACTTCGCCGGAACCGACCTGCAGCAACAGCGGCGGAAAACCTTTCATGTCGGCATAGAGCGGCGAGATCTGCGGATCCGTCGCCGACCGGCTGCCGAGATAGGCTTTGCGCAAGGCCTCGAACCATGCCTTGTCGACCAGCGGATCGCTTTCCGCATTCGATACCGCCGATCCCCCTGTTGCGGCAAGGTCGGTAATCGGGCTGAGCGCCACGACGGCCGCCGGCAGCGGCTTTGCCGCCTGCATCTGCCGCAGCACCGTCTCGATCGCGATATTGCCGCCGGCGCCGTCTCCTGCCACGATGACGTTTCCGCTGTCATAGCCGTTGTCGAGCAGCCAGCGATAGGCCGTCAGCGCGTCGTTGATCTGCGCGGGATAGGTATATTCCGGCATCAGCCGATAATCGATGAGAAGAACGTCGCTCGATGCGGCCTTGGCAAGCGAGCCGGCAAGCAGGCTGTGCGTGCGGATGGAGCCGCTGGAGAAGCCGCCGCCATGGATATAGAGGATCACCCTTTCCCCGATCGGGTGATGAAGACGGGCGGGCCACATCAACTCGGCATCGACGCCGTCGGCATCGACCTGCCGAAGCTGGATTCGCGTCGGCCCCGGCGTCGTCTCCATCAGCGTCCTGAAGGCCGTCCGTCTCTCCGGCAGGCTGTCGGCGCCGGCAAAGTGATCCTTCCAGAGGCCTACGAGTTTTTCGACCTGCTCGCGCGAAGTCTGGCTTTGCGGTCCCATGTCCTGTGCGACCGCCGCCGATGCCAGCATCATCACCGCGGCGAGGGCCGGAAACAGACGTCCCCATCGCTGTGGTTTTTTTCGATCAGCAGCTGGCAAAATCCGACCGTTCATCAACCTCTCCCGACGGTGCTGGCCATGGCGGCATCTTTGGCCGGTTCGTCGACCGGAGTCAAAAGGAAGACGGGCGCGAACCGCAAGCTTTTTCGTTCCGCACGCATCGCCGCGATGGCCGCCCGGAAGTGCGGCTGCCTCAGGCGGCGCGTCAAAAAAATGAACAATGCCTGCCGGCACGGCTTGCCATTTGCCGCGCTTCCGTCGGAAATGGTTTCCGTGCCCGGCCGCCCTCCCCGCCGGCACGTCGTCTCGCCCGTGAGTGAAGGATACCGATGACCACCATCTATCTTGCCGGCCCGGAAGTCTTTCTTCCGGACGCCATGCCCATCATGGCCGAAAAACGCCGCCTGGCGCGCCAGTTCGGCTTCGAGCCGACCGGTCCCGGCAGCGACGAAAACCAGACGCCGGTGAAGCGGACGGCCGCGGAGATCTACGCGCGCAACGACGACGCCATGCGCCTCGCCGAAATCTGCCTTGCTAACATCACTCCCTTTCGAGGCGTCAGCGCCGATCCGGGTACGGTCTACGAGATCGGCTTCATGATAGCGCTGGGAAAAGCGGTTTTTGCCTATAGCAATCATCCCGACGACTATGGCCTGCGTGTCCGCTCGATCTGGTATGCGGGACGCGAGATCGATGAGACGAGCGGGCGCCCACGCGGGCCGGATGGCATCGCGATCGAAAATCACGGCATGGCGGACAATTTGATGATCGACGGAGGGATCGAAGCGACGGGAGGCAAGGTGTTTCGTGCGGCCACGCTCCCCACGGACCCTGCCCGCGACCTGACGGTTTATTTCGAGGCGCTTCAGGCGATTGCCGAGATGCGCGCCGACGGCCGCTCGCCACCAGCTACTCCGCCCGTATAGCGTCGATGACCGCCCTGCCGACATGTGGCGGCGGCTTGGCAAGGCCGACGCCATCATGTGAGTGTCGAGAAGGAACTGGCCGTTTGGCGGGAGCTTGCCCTCTCAACGGATTTTGCAAGCGATGCAACGGCTGCAGGCTGAAGAGCGAGTGCCGCCACCACATCCCTAGTTCGGGGATATGGTGGCGGTGCGATCAGGAGCGGCAAAGACTGGCGGTAGAAGTCCGGCCGCTCTGCCTATTTTCCGACCTGCTCGGCCCAGTTCGGCGCCTTGCCGCCGCCATCGAGGAAGGTCATCGCCATATTCGCCATGAGGGGCGAGGCGAAGGTCTCGTAATGGGTGAGATCGGGCAGGATCGCCAGGCGGTTCTTCGACATGTTTTCCCGCATCCAACCGGCATCGCGCAGACCGCCGCCGAGCTTGTGGTAGAAGTCGATCATATGCTCGGGCCGGATCATGTCGGCATCGCCGTATATCAGCATGACGGGCATGGTGAGCTTCGCGACGGCATCGCTGTAGTCGATGGGCTCGCGCATCAACGCCCCCATGGCATCGAGCAGTTTCGGAAACTCGGACACATCAGGCGCCACCGCCTTGTAGGAGAGGAACATCGGCGTGTCCTTCATCATCTCGGCCATGCCGGCGCCGACCGCCGCCTGCTGCGGCAGCATCTCCGGGAAGAAGCCGTTCTGCGCATAGGGCGCCGAAAGTATCACCAGCCGGCGCACCTGGTCCGGCGCCTTCGCCGCCATATGCAGGGCCACGCCGCCGCCGAAGGAATAACCGAAGACATCCAGCTTCTCGTAGCCAAGCTGCTTCACAAGGACCGCCATATCGGCGCCGATCGCCGGAAGAGAGATCGGGCGATTGCCGAGAGGCGTGCGGCCATGGCCCTGCAGATCGACGGCGATTACCTGACGATGATCCGTGAAGACCGGCATGACGGGGGTAAACATCTCGATCTGCCCGAGGCCGCCATGAAGCAGCAGCAGCGGTTCGCCCTCGCCGCGGATCTCGTAATAATAATCGATACCGTTGACCGGCACTCTTCCCTTTCTGACGATCGGCGCGACGGTCTTGTCATCCTCGATAACAGGCGTAGCGCCGCCGGCGGCTGACAGATCCGGTGCGGCCAGGAATGCGGCAGCCGTTGCGATCATCGAAATCAGTGTCATCTTCGACATGTCCTTGCTCCATGTTTGCATCGATACCGCAAGGACGGCGGCGATCATCCCTTTCCGACACCGCGCGCCGAAATTTCTGCCGCCCGCCTTTATGCCATTCCTATATTTTCGCCCCTCGCCCCGAATGGATTTCCTATCGCAGCCGGCAGTAGACTCTCGCCATAACTGCAAAGGTCAAACGCCATGCGAAATATCATGTCCTCCGCCTTCCAGCCTCTTCGCCCACACAGGATCACGCGCGGCAACAGGCAGATGCGCGAGAAGCGCACCGCCTGGGCACTGATCGCCTTCAGCGTCGTGCTCGCCTGCGTCGAACTTTACATCGTTTACTCGGCGCTCTGAGCCCTCTACGCGCGCTTCCTACGCGGCGGGAGAAGGCAGGCATAGGCTGAGAAGCCTATTTCCAACTTTTCGTTAACCGGCATGCTGGTAAAATCTCGCCGTAAAGATTTCAGACGCCGCGAGACCGATGCCGAAACCGAATTTCCGCTTCACCCACTACGATCTCAAGGAACAGCGCGCCGGAACGATCGTCGAGGTGTCGTTGAATGCGGTGAACAATGTTCGTCTGATGACGGCGCCGAATTTCCAGCGCTTCACCGAGGTTCTCGACTTCAAATATATCGGCGGCGTGGCGCGGAAATCACCGGTCAAGCTTGCCATACCCGAAAGTGGCCACTGGCATGTCGTCGTCGATATGGAAGGCCATCACGGACTTGCGGAATCCGCCGTCAAGGTGATCGCCGCGCCGGTCAATCAGAAGACGCCACGCCCCTCCTGAGCTTTACAGCACCGCGCATCTTTTCTGACGCGTAAGGGCGAGTGCAGAACGCACTCGGAAAAACCGTGTCACGAGGCACCCAATCGTGCTGATCTTGATCACGATCAATGAATCGGGCCGAGACCTCGGTCACAATTCTCCGATCGCGAGGCTTGCCCCGTGCCGTCAGCTGCCCATACATGCTCTGATGGCGGAGCAAGGAGCAGCAGACGATAATCTCCATTACCTGGGGGCAGTCCATGGCTTCGAACCCGATCGATCGTGTCACTGATATCATCGATCCCGGCGATGCACTCGGCGAAGTTCTTTTCGGATTGATCATGGCGCTGACTTTGACCGTGGGTTCGAGGCTTGTTCTCGAAGAAGAAGGGTTGGATGCCCACGAATTGATCGTCGCAACAATCGGATGCAACGTCGCCTGGGGGATCATTGACGCCGTATTATTCGTTCTGGGGACGACGTTTTATAAAAGCAGGCGGCTGCGCCTTTTTCGGCAAATCAAAGCCGCCGGAAGCGACACTGCGGCGCTCAAGATGCTCGCGAAAGAATTCCCGATCGACGAGGCACCGTTTTCTGCAAAGGCTGCCGATGCAGACGCGCTCTATCGATCACTGCTGACGCTCGCACGCAGGGCCGATCCTATGAAGGCGTCCCTCTCGAAAAATGATCTCTTTGCCGCAATCGCGGTCTTCTTTCTCGTCTCGGTTACGTCCATTCCGGCCGTGACCCCTTTCCTTCTCATCGACAGCGCGCACATAGCTCTCCGAGTCAGCAACCTGGTTCTCATCATGCTGCTGTTCGTGACGGGTTATGCGTGGGCGAAATTTTCGGGAGGCAGACCTTTTTATGCAGGGATGACGATGACCTGTCTCGGATTGCTTCTGGTCGCCATAGCGGTCGCTCTCGGCGGTTGAGCCCCGCTCACGCATCAGCGGGGATTTCGCTCTTTTCGCAGTTTTGCCCACCATTCCAGCCGCTTGCGGATATCCCGCTCGAAGCCGCGCTCCGGCGGATCGTAAAAGGTCTGCCGGCCCATCTTCTCCGGAAAATAATCCTGGCCTGAAAAAGCATCCGGCTCGTCGTGATCGTAGCGATAGCCCTCGCCGTAACCCTCGCCCTTCATCAATTTCGTCGGCGCATTGAGGATATGCTTCGGCGGCAGCAGCGAGCCGTTCTGCTTTGCGGCCTGGCTTGCAGCCTTGAAGGCCGTGTAGACGGCATTCGATTTCGGTGCGGTGGCGAGATAGACGCAGGCCTGGGCGAGCGCCAGTTCGCCTTCCGGCGAGCCGAGGTACTCGTAGGCATCCTTGGCGGCGTTGCAGATCACCAGCGCCTGCGGATCGGCAAGGCCGATATCCTCCACCGCCATGCGCACCAGCCGCCGGCCGAGATAGAGCGGATCTTCGCCGGCATCGAACATGCGGGCGAGATAATAGAGAGCGGCATCCGGGTCCGAACCGCGGACGGATTTATGCAGCGCCGAAATCAGATTGTAGTGACCGTCCTGCGCCTTGTCATAGACCGGTGCGCGCCTCTGGACGATGCGTGTCAACCCTTCGGTGTCGAAGGTCTCGCCCTCGCGCGCCGCGCGCCAGACCTCTTCGGCGAGCGTCAGCACGGCGCGGCCGTCACCATCGGCCATGCGGATCAGGCTGGCGCGGGCCTCTTCCGTCAGCGGCAACGGCTTCTGCTCGATCGCTTCGGCGCGCTTCAGCAGCTCCTCGAGGCTCTCCTCTTCATGCGACTTGAAGGTCAGCACCCGGGCGCGCGACAGCAGAGCGGCGTTGAGCTCGAAGGACGGGTTCTCGGTAGTGGCGCCGACGAGGATGACGGTGCCATCCTCCATGACAGGCAGGAAACTGTCCTGCTGGGCGCGGTTGAAACGATGGATCTCGTCGACGAACAACAGCGTCTGACGGCCATCCATGCGGCGCAGGCGGGCGGCCTCGAACACCTTCTTGAGGTCGGCAACACCGGAAAAGATCGCCGATATCTGCTCAAAGGCCAGCCCAGCCTCGCCCGACAACAGCCGGGCCACCGTCGTCTTGCCGGTGCCGGGCGGGCCCCAGAAGATCATCGAGCCGAGCGAACCGCTTTCGATCATGCGCTTCAGCACGCCGTCCTCACCGGTCAGATGTTGCTGGCCGGTGACATCGGCGAGCGTCTTCGGCCGCAGCCTGTCGGCAAGCGGCCGCCTGGCGGCGACCTCCTCCGGAATACGCGGCGCGAAGAGATCATTGCTCATCGGAAAAACTGCCTGATCCGCTGGCCGTCGCGCTCGATCTCCACCCGCCAGAGGCCGGGGTCGCTATCGGCGATCTCGGACAGCTCGCTGGTCGATTTCACTTCCGTGCCGTTGATCGAGACGATGATATCCTTGGGCTCGAAGCCGAGACGGGCCGCCGGTGAATCCTCTTTGACATCGGAAACGACGACGCCGGCCGATTCCGACGGCATGCGCAACTCGTCGGCGACACGCGGCGACAGGTTCTCGACGACGGCGCCCGTAAACGGCGTGTGGCCGCCAATCGTGCGCTGGTCGCGCGGCGAGGTTTCCGGCGCACGGGCAAGCGCCAGCGACAGCTGCTGCTCGCGACCGTTCTCGATGACGGTAAGATTGACCGACTGGCCGAGGCCGGCCGTCGTCAGGCGATACAGCAATGCATCGGGATGTTCGACCGAGATGCCGTTGACGGCGGTGACGATTTCGCCCGCCTTGAGCCCGGCTTTCGCCGCCGGCCCGCCATCGGAGACCTTGATCACCAGCGCGCCACGGGCCTTGTTTAACCCGAGAGCTTCGGCGACTTCCGACGTCACGGCATCGAAACTCGCGCCGACATAGGGCCGCTCGAAGGATTTGACGCCGGCATCGGCGGAAGCGAGAAACACTTTGACCAGATTGGCGGGGATGGCGAAGCCGATGCCGTTCGAGCCGCCGCCGCGCGAGAAGATCGCGGTGTTGATGCCGATCAGTTCGCCCTTCATGTTCATCAGCGCGCCGCCGGAATTGCCGGGATTGATCGACGCGTCGGTCTGGATGAAGAAGCCGAACTCGTTCTTGACCACCTGGTTACGGGCAAGCGCCGAAACGATACCACTCGTCACCGTCTGGCCGACACCGAAGGGATTGCCGATGGCCAGAACGAGATCGCCGACTTCGACGGTGTCGGAATTGGCGATCGGCAGTGTCGGAAAGCTTTCCTTGGTATCGATCTTCAGCACGGCGAGATCGACACGGTCATCGCGCAACACCACCTTGCAGGGGAATTCGCGCCCATCCGACAGCGCCACCTTGATGTCGTCGGCGCCTTCTATGACGTGATTGTTGGTCACCACGGTGCCGTTCGCCTCGACGATCACGCCGGAACCGAGCGAAGACTGCTTCTCGGAGCGGTTCGGCATCTGCTGGCCGAAAAACTGCTCGAAGAAGGGATCGCCGGCAAAGGGCGACTGTCGCTGGACGATCTTCTCCGCATAGACATTGACGACGGCGCCCGACGTCTGTTTGACGAGCGGCGCGAAGGAGAGCTGCATCTGCATCTGGCTCTCCGGCACGGTCTTCGCCGTCTGCGCATGAACGGCAGCCGGCAGAACGAGCATGAGTGCGAACAGCGAGACGGAAGCGCGCTTGAACAGGCCTTGCATGGGTATCCCTTTTGAATCCTCTTGAGCAACGTTGTAGCGTCCGACGCTAGAAAGGAAAGAGGGCGGAAGCATGGAAGAATAAGGCAAAGGAATGTCTTGAAGCCGCTGCGAATTTGATTCAGTAAGATTGGCCATGCAACTGATATCAAAAGCCAAAATCTGGGCGAAGTCACTGAAGCGTGACGTCGTTGCGCTGTGGCTTGCAGCCCGAGACCGCCGTGTGCCCTGGTATGCGAAAGCGGTGGCCGGCGCCGTTGCTGCCTATGCGCTGTCACCCGTCGATCTGATCCCCGATTTCATTCCCGTGCTCGGCTATCTCGACGATCTCCTGATCGTTCCGCTAGGCATCCTGCTGGCGACACGCCTCGTTCCCGCCGATGTCATGCGCGAACTACGGGAGGAAGCCGCAAGACGCATCGAGCGCCCCTCCGGCCGAGCCGGACTGATCTTCATCCTTGCCGTCTGGCTCACCTGCATCATCTTCCTGGCTCTGGCACTGCGCAAGCTGGCCTGAACGACGGCAACAGGGACATATGAATGATGACGACAAGAGCGATGACGGCGGCCTTTGGTTTGGCAATCCTGATTTCTGCATCTGATATGGCCGCGGCGGCCAGCTTCGATTGCGATCAGAAGGAATTGAAGCCGGACGAAAAGGCAATCTGCGACAACCGCGCGCTCAATGATGCCGACGTCAGGATGGCAACCACCTTCGAGCTGCTCTCCGGCCTGCTGGCCATGGGCTCACGCGGAACATTGCAAGACGAGCAAACGGCTTGGCTAAAGAAGCGGCAGGAATGCGGAGCGGATGCCGCCTGCCTGAAGGCCGCCTATGACGAGCGGATGAAACAGCTCGGCGAGACCTATAAAAACATCAACCGGCCGCTTTGAAAGCGACCGGTTGGCAGAGCAGCTGACTTTTAAGGCGGGTCGTAAGGTCGAGCCCTTCTTACCTCAGGCGTTGAAAAAGCGTTGCTAAAGGCTTCATCCCCCAGCTTGGTCTATTAAGCAGAATTCTGTCGATCGAGCGCTTCGCTCCTCCCTGCATATGGAGCGTATGCATACGGATTTCGCCATCCTCGGCGTGACCGAACGGCAGGCCGCTTTTCCAGGTGATGGCCTTTTCTCCGCCACGCATCAGGAAGTTCGCCTGACCATTACTTGGAAAGCTGAAATTGAAATCGAACGTCGCACCGTTGATTACAGTCGTGAGGTCGAACCAAGGCACGGAACGGCAAAGCATCTGGATGAGGTACATATCACTGATGCCGCCATCCATTCCTGCGCACGACTCGTAAACGCCAGAAATCTCTTCGAACTCCCGGCTGTTTCTATCTTCGTAAACTTTGAAGATAAGGTCGCGCAACGCTTCGAGGGCATCAACCGACCAGTAGGACGCGTGACCGGATCCGTTCCCATAGGCTGCGATCGGCGAGAGGGGCAGATCGGCTGCCACTTTCGACAAATCGGAATAAATCAGCACGTCTGTGTCGGCATTGAAAATTCGACCAAAACCTTGTGTCCGACAGAAATTTGTTACCGCCAGCCACCGGGCGATGGCAGAAAACTCGAATTCGAAAGTGTTTGAAGACTTATGGACGTAGCAGGCGCGCAGCCGGTCCAGATCATGTTGGTACTGGCTCAGCAGGAAAAACTCGGCGGGGCCGGCCAAATCGCGATTTTTCTCATCGCCCAATAGGACAACTCGGGTCGTGGGATTGCTTTTCTTCGCTTGCGCCAGAACGCCGCGTAGATATTCTGCGCGCCCACTATGAGCGAAAACAATTGCGTCTACCAGCAATGCACTTCCCATCTTTGACCGAGGCTTGATCGGACTAGTAGCAGAAGAATCTAGACGAACAACCGTAAAGCTTCGGTTTGTCATGCATCTATAAAGCGAGCGGCCGCCACCACCTGAGGCGATCAAGCATGGTGCGGGCGATACGGCGCAGAGCCGTATGGTCGCACAGCAAAAATCGGCCAAATGTTTGAAATTGGCCGATCTGAAATTACTCGTCAGCGGGTCGTAGTTCGAGACTAATCAGCGGGCGTTCAGATCGCGCACGGCACCGCGGTCGGCGCTGGTTGCGAAGGCGGCATAGGCCTTCAGCGCGGTCGTGACGTTGCGCTTGCGGACTTCCGTAGGCTGCCAGCCCTTGCCGTCCTGCTCGGCGCGGCGGGCGGCGAGTGCGGCTTCGTCGACTCGCAGGCTGATCGTGCGGTTCGGGATATCGATATCGATCATGTCGCCTTCGCGCACCAGGCCGATCGTGCCGCCGTTGGCCGCTTCCGGCGAGACGTGGCCGATCGAGAGGCCGGAGGTGCCGCCGGAGAAACGGCCATCGGTGATGAGAGCGCAAGCCTTGCCGAGGCCCTTCGACTTCAGATAGCTCGTCGGATACAGCATTTCCTGCATGCCCGGGCCGCCCTTCGGGCCTTCGTAGCGGATGACGACGACGTCGCCGGCCTTGATCTCATTGGCGAGGATCGCCTTGACCGACGCGTCCTGGCTTTCGAAGACGCGGGCGGGGCCGGAGAATTTCAGGATCGATTCATCGACGCCGGCCGTCTTGACGATGCAGCCGTCGATCGCAAGATTGCCCTTGAGCACGGCAAGGCCGCCGTCCTTGGAGAAGGGATGCTCGACCGAACGGATGACGCCGTTCTGGCGATCCGTGTCGAGCTCGTCCCAGCGGGCCTCCTGGCTGAAGGCGACCTGGGTCGGGATGCCGCCGGGGGCAGCACGATAAAAGTTGCGGACAGTGTCGCTGCTGGTGCGGGTGATGTCCCAGCGATCGATCGCATCGCCAAGCGTCTCGGCGTGGACGGTCGGGCAATCGCGGTTCAGCAGGCCGCCTTTGTCGAGTTCGCCCAGGATCGACATGATGCCGCCGGCGCGATGGACGTCTTCCATATGCACATCGCTCTTGGCGGGCGCGACCTTCGACAGGCATGGCACACGGCGCGACAGCGCGTCGATATCGGTCATGGTGAAATCGACCTCGCCTTCATGGGCGGCGGCAAGGATGTGCAGGACGGTATTGGTGGAACCGCCCATGGCGATATCGAGCGCCATGGCATTCTCGAAGGCCTGCTTGGAGGCGATGGTGCGCGGCAGCGCCTTGACGTCGTCCTGCTCGTAATAACGGCGGGCGAGATCGACGATCAGGTGACCGGCCTCGACGAACAGGCGCTTGCGGTCCGCATGAGTGGCGAGCGTCGAGCCGTTGCCGGGCAGCGAGAGGCCGAGCGCTTCGGTCAGGCAGTTCATGGAGTTCGCGGTAAACATGCCGGAGCACGAACCGCAGGTCGGACAGGCCGAGCGCTCGATGACCTTGACGTCTTCATCGGAGATCTTGTCGTCGGCTGCGGCGACCATGGCATCGACGAGATCGAGGGCATGTGTCTTGCCGTGCAGCACGACCTTGCCGGCCTCCATCGGGCCGCCCGAGACGAAAACCGTGGGGATGTTGAGACGCAGCGACGCCATCAGCATGCCGGGGGTGATCTTGTCGCAGTTGGAGATGCAGACCATGGCATCGGCGCAATGGGCATTGACCATGTATTCGACGCTGTCGGCGATGAGCTCGCGCGAGGGCAGCGAATAGAGCATGCCGTCATGGCCCATGGCGATGCCATCGTCGACGGCTATCGTGTTGAATTCCTTGGCGACGCCGCCGGCAGCCTCGATTTCGCGGGCGACGAGCTGGCCGAGATCCTTCAGATGCACGTGGCCGGGCACGAACTGGGTGAAGGAATTCACCACGGCGATGATCGGCTTGCCGAAATCCGAATCCTTCATGCCCGTGGCGCGCCAAAGGCCGCGCGCGCCCGCCATGTTGCGGCCGTGGGTCGTGGTTCTGGAACGGTAAGCTGGCATCGGTATCGTCCTCGACGTGTCGGAAATATCAGGCGAAGCGGGCAGCTTTGGAGCTTGCGGCCAGGCGATCGCTGCTGTTTGGAATTGTCCTAATCCAATCGACGGGGGCTGTCACTACCGGGAAGGTCAAATCCGGTACGCCACCGGAGGAAGAGATACGACGCGCATCGATCATATACGGTTCGACGAGACGTTTTGTTACAGCCTATTCCATCACAGGCGTACACAAAAAATTGGCTTCCCGTCGATGGTATTCAAGGCATAGAGATTGATCCGAACATGCGGGCGCTTCGTTTAAGGACTATAGTCGGAAAGCCGCCCAGGAGGTTTTGACATGCCGACTTATCGCCCACCGAAGATCGCTTCATCGGAAATCACGCCGCGCCAGGTCTATATGCGCCGCCGCGAATTCCTGGGTGCTGCAACGCTTGGCGCCATGGCGCTCTACGGCGCAGGCAAGGCGAGCGCGGCAGCACTTTCCGCCGTCGAGAGCAAGTACAAGGTTGATGAGAAAGCGACGCCGCTCAAGGACGTGACGACCTACAACAATTTCTATGAATTCGGCCTCGACAAGGGCGATCCCGCCGCTCTTTCCGGCGATTTCAAACCGTTGCCCTGGACGGTCAAGATCGACGGCATGGTCAACAAGCCTGGCACCTTCGACGTCGAGGCGCTGATGAAGGAATTCCCGATCGAGGAACGCACCTATCGGATGCGCTGCGTCGAGGCCTGGTCGATGGTCATTCCCTGGGACGGCTTTCCGCTGGCATCGCTGCTCGACAAGGTGGAACCGCTCGGCAGCGCCAAATATGTCGCCTTCGAAACCGTCGTGCGGCCGGAGGAAATGCCAGGGCAGAAGGGTTTATTCCAGTCGCTCGACTGGCCCTATGTCGAGGGCCTGCGCCTGGACGAGGCGCGCCATCCGCTGACGCTGCTTGCCGTCGGGCTCTATGGCGAAACCCTGCCGAACCAGAACGGCGCGCCGATCCGCCTCGTCGTGCCATGGAAATACGGCTTCAAGGGCATCAAATCGATCGTCAGGATCACGCTCACCGACCAGCAGCCGAAGAACACCTGGCAGGTGACCAACCCGCAGGAATACGGCTTTTACGCCAACGTCAACCCGGCCGTCGATCATCCGCGCTGGAGCCAGGCCACCGAACGGCGCATCGGCGAAAGCGGCTTCTTCGGCGCCAGCCGCCACCCCACCCTGCCCTTCAACGGCTATGCCGACGAGGTGGCAAGCCTCTATGCCGGCATGGATCTGAAGGCGAATTTCTGATGTCGGAACTGTCGCTCGCCATCCCCAAGCGCTGGCAGCCCGCCTCCGTCTGGCTGCTGTATGTCGTGGGGCTCGTGCCGGCTGCCTGGACCTTTTACCTCGGCGCGACCGATCAGCTCGGCGCCGATCCGGTCAAGACCTTCGAGCTCTTCCTCGGTATCTGGACGATCCGTTTTCTGATACTCACGCTGGCCGTCTCCCCTGCCCGCGAGCTTTTCGGCTGGAACTATCTGCGCTATCGCCGCGCGCTCGGCCTGTTGACCTTCTACTACGCGCTGATGCATTTCACCGTCTACATGGTGCTCGACCAGGCAATGGATATCCAGGCCGTCATCAACGACGTGCTGAAGCGCCCCTTCATCATGTTCGGCATGGCGGGGCTCGCAATGCTCGCGCCGCTGGCTGCGACATCCAACAATTTCTCCATCCGCCGCCTCGGCAAGAACTGGACCTGGCTGCATCGCCTGGTCTACATCATCGCCGCCTGCGGGGCGCTGCACTTCGCGCTGTCGACCAAGATCCTCGATCTCGAACAATATATCTATGTCGGGCTGATCGTTGCGCTCATCCTCTACCGTTCCTACCGGCCGATTGCCCGCAGCCGGAAGAAGAGCCAGGGGCGGCTACGTGGCCGCGCCGTGGAATCATCAGCTTCGTGATGATCCACGCCGCGAAGGCGATGATTGGCGATGCGCAGGGTCAAAGGCAAAGGCCACCGCTATGCCGATGGCGTATGCCAAGATATTCCAGAGCGAGAATACTCGCCCAAGCAGCAAGGCTCCGGCAGTCGTTAATCGAAATGTATCGAGCCAGGGTGTGTGGTAGAGCCGGAAAAATTCAACGCAGATGGCGACAGCCAGCGCCAGGGCAGCGATTCCTGCGGACGGCATTCTTGCTGTGCGAGATGTAACGGCAAGTGCCAGCAGGAAATAGACCATGGCTCCCCAAAGCAGCGACCCGCCATATTTAACGACGAGGAAGGGCAGATCGGCTGCATAGCCGAAGCGTCTGAGCGTCAAACCGGAAACGATGATGAGCAGCAGGACTGCGAAACGCCGGACTTGCGTGCACCCGGGCAGATTTACAAAGGCGCCTCTCACGTTCCGACTGCCTGGTCGTTGATCATTGCCTCGATATTGTAGCCATCGGGATCAAGCACGAAGCAGGCGTAATAATCGGGAGCATATTCCGGGCGTGGGCCGGGGCCACCGTTATCCCGGCGCCGGCATCGAGTGCGGCGTGATGAAAGGCATCGACCTCCGCCTTGCTGCGCGCCCTAAAGGCGACGTGAATGCGGGTCAAAGGCGGCGGACTTTCCGCCTGCTGGATCTCGAACAGGCAGCCATTGCCGATATCGAAGGCCCAGAAGACATTCTCCTTACCGAAAGCAAGCCTGTAACCCAATGGTAGAAACGCTTTTTCATAGAAGAGCTTGCTCTTCGACAAATCACTTACCGCGACGGTCATGTGGTCGATCATGGGGCTGCTCACTCTTCAAAAGGCGGGCATAAATAAAAAGCCGGGCGCAAGGCCCGGCTTTCTTATTTTCCGAAACCGGAAAATCTTAGGCAGCGACGGCCTGCTCTTCGGCAGCCACGCGGGCCTTGTCGGCTGCGCCCTTGGCGTAGGTGTCGCGATCAACGAATTCGATCACGGCCAAAGCGGCATTGTCGCCCTGGCGGAAGCCGGCCTTCATGATGCGCAGGTAGCCGCCGTTGCGGGTGGCATAGCGCGTTGCGATCGTGTCGAACAGCTTCGAAACGACAGCGGCATCACGAATCTGCGAGATCGCCTGACGGCGAGCGTGCAGGTCGCCGCGCTTACCGAGCGTGACGAGCTTCTCGACGATCGGGCGGATTTCCTTGGCCTTCGGCAGGGTCGTGACGATCTGCTCGTGGGTGATGAGCGAAGCCGCCATGTTGGCGAACATCGCCTTGCGGTGGCTTGCAGTTCTATTCAGCTTGCGGCCGGCTTTACCATGGCGCATTGCTATTCTCCTTTAATGCAGGTGCCCTTACGTTAAGTGGGCCTGCCGTTTCCTGGCACATGCAGGCGATCGGCCTGCTGTTTGACGGGGAAAGGCAGCCGAAAGAGCCTGCCTTTTGTTATGTTCTTGCGATCGGCGTGCGGGCGGAAAACCGCTTTACACTTTTCCTCACGCCGCTCAGTACTGGTCTTCGTAACGCTTGGCGAGATCTTCGATGTTCTCGGGCGGCCATGCCGGCACTTCCATGCCGAGGTGCAGGCCCATGGAAGCGAGAACTTCCTTGATTTCGTTCAGCGACTTGCGACCAAAATTCGGTGTGCGGAGCATTTCTGCTTCGGTCTTCTGAATGAGGTCGCCGATATAGACGATGTTGTCGTTCTTCAGGCAGTTTGCCGAACGGACCGACAGTTCGAGTTCGTCCACCTTCTTGAGGAGAGCCGGGTTGAAAGCGAGTTCGGTGACTGCTTCCTCCTCGGTTTCCTTCTGCGGCTCGTCGAAGTTGACGAAGACGCCAAGCTGATCCTGGAGGATGCGCGCCGCGAAAGCGACGGCGTCTTCGCCGGTGATCGAGCCATCGGTTTCGATGGTCATGTTCAGCTTGTCGTAGTCGAGAACCTGTCCTTCGCGGGTGTTTTCAACCTTGTAGGACACCTTCTTGACCGGCGAATAGAGGCTGTCGACCGGGATGAGACCGATCGGAGCATCTTCCGCACGATTGCGCTCGGCCGGAACGTAGCCCTTGCCGTTGTTGACGGTGAACTCCATGCGGATTTCGGCGCCCTCGTCGAGCGTGCAGATGACATGCTCGGGGTTGAGGATTTCGATATCGCCGACCGTCTGGATGTCGCCAGCCGTGACAACGCCCGGGCCCTGCTTGCGCACGACCATGCGTTTTGCGTCGTCGCCATCCATCTTGATGGCGATTTCCTTGATGTTGAGCACGATGTCCGTCACGTCCTCGCGAACGCCCGGAATCGAGGAGAATTCATGCAGCACGCCGTCGATCTGCACCGCCGTGACGGCAGCACCGCGCAGCGAGGAGAGCAGAACGCGACGCAGCGCGTTGCCGAGGGTGAGGCCGAAGCCGCGCTCCAGCGGTTCGGCAACGAGCGTCGCCCTGGTGCGCGAGCTCGAAGAGAACTCCACCTTGTTCGGCTTGATCAGTTCCTGCCAGTTCTTCTGAATCATGAGTTTGCCTTCCGTTCGTTGCCACCATCCAATCGTGGCAACCGAGCTTGAAAACCACCGGGAGCGCGAAGGCGCTCACCGGTGACGAGAGCGATGATCAGACGCGGCGCTTCTTGCGCGGACGGCAGCCATTGTGCGGGATCGGGGTCACGTCGCGGATGGACGTGATCATGAAACCGGCAGCCTGGAGCGCGCGCAGAGCCGATTCACGGCCCGAACCCGGACCGCAGACTTCGACTTCCAGCGACTTCATGCCGTGTTCCTGGGCCTTCTTGGCGCAGTCTTCGGCAGCGATCTGGGCAGCGAACGGGGTCGACTTGCGCGAGCCCTTGAAGCCCTTGGCGCCAGCCGACGACCAGGCAATCGCATTGCCCTGCGCATCAGTGATGGTGATCATCGTGTTGTTGAAGGTCGAGTTGACGTGAGCGACACCCGACGAGATATTCTTGCGCTCGCGACGGCGAACGCGGACGGCTTCCTTAGCCATGGTATTCCTTTCGTTGATCTCTTCACCGCCGTAATGCCAGCGGCTACACCGGAACGGCGCCTATACGGCCCCGCTCCAAACTCAAAAGAGGCCGGCGCGGACCGCCAGCCTCCCCACTCCGGTTTCCCGGAAATTACTTCTTCTTGCCAGCGATTGCCTTTGCCGGACCCTTGCGGGTGCGGGCATTGGTGTGCGTGCGCTGACCGCGGACCGGAAGACCGCGGCGATGACGCAGGCCGCGGTAGCAGCCGAGGTCCATCAGGCGCTTGATGTTCATCGCGGTTTCGCGACGAAGATCACCCTCGACCTGATAGTCGCGGTCGATGGCTTCGCGGATCTGAAGGACTTCAGCGTCCGTCAGCTGATGCACACGACGTTCAGCCGGAATACCGACCTTCTCGACGATTTCCTGTGCGAATTTCGGACCGATCCCGTGAATGTAGGTCAGCGCGATGACAACGCGCTTTGCAGTCGGGATGTTGACGCCAGCGATACGTGCCACGCCTGTTCTCCTTGCATTCCAGTTGCCATCCGGCAAGTGGGCTTCGTTATGCGGTCCTTGAGAACCGCCCGTTCAAATTTAGGTCCGCAACATGTCAACACGACCGAACCCGGACTTCCCTGGGAAATCCGCGCCGATCGCATGGAATGTCGCGAGTTGGCGCGGTGTTTAGCGGAATCACTGCTGAAAAGCAACCGTTCCGCCAAGTTTTATTTTCAAAGCCTTAAAGCTTGGAAAGAATGCCTTCGACCTCGGCGGTCACCTGATCGATCTCCGCCATGCCGTCGACGGACTTGAGCTTGCCCTTGGCATGGTAATAGCCGATCAGCGGTGAGGTCTCCTTGTAATAGACCTGCAGCCGGGCCGTCATGGTCTCCGGAGTGTCGTCCGGGCGGCGCTTGAAGTGGGTGGAACCGCACTTGTCGCACACACCTTCATTGGCCGGAACCTTGTCGGTGTCATGATAGACGCTGCCGCACTGTGCGCAGGAATAGCGGCCGGCAACACGACGGACCAGTTCGGCATCATCGACACGGAATTCGATGACGACGGAGAGACCGAGACCCTTCGCCCTCAGCATTGCCTCGGTGGCATCCGCCTGGACGAGCGTCCTGGGGAAGCCGTCGAGAATGAAGCCGTTGGCGCAATCAGGCTGATCGATTCGCTCGGAGACGATGGCGATGACGATCTCGTCCGAGACCAGCTTGCCGGCGTCCATCACCGCTTTGGCGCGCTTGCCGACTTCGGTACCGGCGTTCACCGCCGCACGCAGCATATCACCCGTGGAAAGCTGCGGAATGCCATGCTTTTCCACGATCCGCTGGGCCTGGGTTCCCTTACCCGCACCCGGCGGCCCCAAAAGGATAAGTCTCATCGCCCCCTCTTTCCTCCACGCAACTTCGATTTCTTGATCAGGCCTTCGTATTGCTGCGCGATCAGGTGACCCTGGATCTGTGCAACCGTATCAAGAGTTACGCTAACCACGATCAAAAGCGAAGTCCCACCAAGGGATAATGGAATGCCGGTTTGCGACACCAGAATCTCCGGAAGGATGCAGACGAAGACCAGATAGATCGCGCCGATGACCGTGATGCGGGTCAGCACGTAGTCGATATACTCGGCGGTGCGCTCACCCGGACGAATACCGGGAATGAAGCCGCCATGCTTCTTCAGATTGTCGGCCGTGTCCTTCGGATTGAAGACGATGGCCGTATAGAAGAAGGCGAAGAAGGCGATCAGCGCCGCATACAGCACCATGTAGAGCGGCTGGCCATGGCCGAGGGCGGCAACAATCGACGTCGCCCAGGCAGGCATAGCCGTGGTGTTGGCAAAGCCTGCGACCGTCGCCGGCAGAAGCAGCAGCGAGGATGCAAAGATCGCTGGAATCACGCCCGAGGTGTTCAGTTTCAGCGGCAGGTGCGAGGTATCGCCCTGGAACATGCGGTTGCCGACCTGACGCTTCGGATACTGGATCAGCAACCGGCGCTGGGCTCGCTCCACGAAGACGATGACACCGATGACGCCGATCGCGACGATGATGACGAGCAGGATGAGGGTGGTCGACAGCGCGCCGGTGCGGCCGAGTTCGAGAGTACCGGCAAGAGCGCTCGGAAGACCGGCTGCGATACCGGCGAAGATGATCAGCGAAATACCGTTGCCGATGCCGCGCGAGGTGATCTGCTCGCCGAGCCACATCAGGAACATCGTGCCGCCGAGCAGCGTCAGAACGGTGGAAACACGGAAGAACCAGCCCGGATCGACGACGAGGCCCTGGCCGCTCTCGAGACCGGCGGCGATGCCGTAGGCCTGAAGCGCGCCGAGAATGACGGTGCCGTAGCGGGTGTACTGGTTGATGATCTTGCGGCCCTGCTCGCCTTCCTTCTTCAGGTTTTCGAGCGCCGGCACGACCGAGGTCATGAGCTGCACGATGATCGAAGCGGAGATGTAGGGCATGATGCCGAGCGCGAAAATCGCCATGCGCTGAACGGCGCCGCCCGAGAACATGTTGAAAAGGCCGAGAATGCCGCCTGCCTGGCCGCGGAAAGCCTGGGCATAGGCTTCGGGATTGAGACCCGGAAGCGGAATATGGGTGCCGAGCCTATAGACGAGGAGAGCTGCCAGTGTGAACCACAGGCGCTTCTTCAGATCCTCGGCTTTGGCAAAGGTCGAAAAATTGAGGTTGGATGCCAATTGTTCCGCTGCAGAAGCCATGCGTTTCTCCGCGCTACCAATTCCGGCGTCTCTGGGGGATAGCCGGCCCCGGAATCAGTATGAAATTATTCAAAACCGGGCTTGGAACGGATTGCAGCGCAACCCCATGCCTCACCCTTGTTTCCAGTCTTACCGGCATGACGCGGGCGCGCCAGCCAAGTTTTTGTGAGGCCCACATATGGGAGCAAAATCGCCCGGTGTGAAGCACCCCGGGCGACATATCATCAGATTATTATTATTCGGCTGCTGCAGGAGCCGAAAGCAGCGTTATCTTGCCGCCGGCCTTTTCGATCTTCTCGACGGCAGACTTGGAAGCGCCTGCAACTTCGAGCGTGATCTTGGCCTTGAGCTCGCCGTCGGCGAGAACGCGAACGCCGTCCTTGGCGCGACGGATGACGCCGGCGGCCTTGAGGGCAGCTGCGTCAACGGTCGCCTTCACGTCCAGCTTGCCGGCATCGACGGCAGCCTGGATACGGGCCAGCGATACGACGACGTAGTCGGCTGCGAAGATGTTGTTGAAGCCGCGCTTCGGCAGACGACGATAGATCGGCATCTGGCCGCCTTCGAAGCCGTTGATGGCGACGCCGGAACGGGACTTCTGACCCTTGACACCGCGACCACCGGTCTTGCCCGAGCCCGAACCGATACCGCGGCCGAGGCGCTTGCGGCTGTGGGTCGAACCTTCGTTGTCCTTGATTTCATTGAGTTTCATGAGCGTTTCCTCCGTCTCACTTCTCGTCGACGATGCGAACGAGATGCTGGACAGCACGGATCATGCCACGAACCGAAGGAGTGTCCTCCAGCGTGCGGCGACGGTGCATCTTGTTCAATCCGAGACCGATCAGCGTGCGCTGCTGGACGTCCGGACGGCGAATCGGGCTGCCGACCTGTTCGATCGTGACAGTCCTCGCTTCAGCCTTCTTGGTAGCCTTGGCCATTGGTCAGCTCCTCTTATTCTTCAGAGGCGTTGCCGGAGGCGCTACGACGAGCCTGCAGCGTTGCATACTTGATGCCGCGCTGAGCTGCGATGTCCTTCGGGTGAACCTGGTGCTTCAGAGCGTCGAAGGTGGCGCGAACCATGTTGTAAGGGTTCGACGAACCGGTCGACTTGGCGACGACGTCGTGCATGCCGAGCGTTTCGAAAACGGCGCGCATCGGACCGCCGGCGATGATGCCGGTACCGACCTTGGCCGAGCGCAGCAGAACCTTGCCGGCGCCATGGCGGCCATGGACGTCGTGGTGCAGCGTACGGCCGTCACGCAGCGGTACGAAGATCAGCTCGCGCTTTGCGGCTTCGGTAGCCTTGCGGATGGCCTCCGGCACTTCACGCGCCTTGCCATGGCCGAAGCCGACGCGGCCCTTCTGGTCGCCGACGACGACGAGTGCTGCGAAACCAAAACGACGGCCGCCCTTGACGACCTTGGCGACGCGGTTGATCGCGACAAGCTTGTCGACGAATTCGCTATCGCGCTCTTCACGGCTCTGGCGGTCTTCCCGCTGCGGCCTTCTTTCCTGTGCCATTGTCCTCTTCCTTTTTCTTTTCCGGGTGCAATCGGCAAACGAATGTGGACCGCATGAGCCTCCCCTTCTTTAGAGAAGTACCCGCGGTCCGGCGAAAATCCGGCCGGCGCAAGAGCGTCCGGCCGGAAACTGATCAGAAGGTGAGACCGCCTTCGCGGGCCGCTTCGGCGAGAGCCTTGATGCGGCCGTGATAAATGAAGGCGCCACGGTCGAACACGACTTCGGTAACACCGGCCTTGGAGGCGCGCTCGGCGACGAGCTTACCTACGACGGCGGCGGCGGCGGTATCGGCACCGGTCTTCAGAGAACCGCGCAGATCCTTCTCGAGGGTGGAGGCAGACGCAAGCGTCTTGCCGGCCACATCATCGATGATCTGAGCGTAGATGTTCTTCGAGGAGCGATGAACCGACAGGCGCGGACGGCCATTGGCCACCGACTTGAGATGACGGCGCACGCGGTTGGCACGACGTGCAAGTGCTTCTTTCCTGCTAGCCATTTCGCGTGATCCTTACTTCTTCTTGCCTTCTTTGCGGACGATGCGCTCGTCAGCATACTTGACGCCCTTGCCCTTATAGGGCTCAGGACCGCGATATTCGCGGATTTCGGCGGCGACCTGACCGACCTGCTGCTTGTTGATGCCGCTGACGATGATTTCAGTCGGCTTCGGAACAGCAATCGAGATGCCGACCGGCGGCTCATAGACCACGTCATGGCTGAAACCGAGAGCCAGCTGCAGGTTCTTGCCCTGCATGGCGGCGCGATAACCGACGCCGTTGATTTCGAGCTTGCGCTCGTAACCGTCCTTGACGCCCTTGAAGATGCCTTCGATCATCGTGCGGGACATGCCCCACTTCGAACGCGCATCCTTGGACTGGTTCAGCGGCGTCACGACGACCGCGTTATTTTCGAGCTTGAGGCTGATTTCGTCGTTGGCGACGAAAAACAGCTCGCCCTTCGGGCCCTTTGCGGTAACCTTCTGGCCATCGACCGTAGCCGTGATCCCAGCAGGCACCTGAACGGGCTTCTTACCGATACGAGACATGTTTCAATCCTGTCTGTTCGCTATGGAGATCCCTGCCCGATCTTAGAAGACCGAGCAAAGAACCTCGCCACCAACGTTCTGTTCACGAGCCTGGTGATCGGCCATCACACCCTTCGGAGTCGAAAGGATGGTGATGCCGAGACCGTTCGCGACCTGCGGAATGGACTTGACCGAGACATAAACCCGGCGGCCCGGCTTGGACACGCGGCCGATCTCACGGATCACCGACGCGCCTTCATAATATTTCAGCTCGATGTTGAGCTCCGACTTGCCATTGCCGAAATCGACAACGGAATAGCCACGGATGTAGCCTTCGGACTGCAGAACATCGAGAACACGCGCACGGAGCTTGGACGCAGGCGTCGAGACCGACGACTTGCGGCGGGAAGCGCCGTTACGGATGCGAGTGAGCATATCGCCCAACGGATCAGTCATTGTCATCTAACCTGCTCCTTACCAGCTCGACTTGACGATGCCCGGCACCTTGCCGAGATTGCCCAGTTCACGCAGCGCAATACGCGACATGCGCAGTTTGCGGTAATATGCGCGCGGACGGCCCGATACTTCGCAACGGTTGCGAATGCGGGTCTTCGATCCATCGCGCGGCAGGGATGCCAGCTTGATCGAGGCCTTGAACCGCTCTTCGATCGGAAGAGCCTGGTTCATGATGATCGCCTTCAACGCAGCCCGCTTAGCGGCCTGGTTGGCGACCGTAGTACGGCGGCGCTTGTTCTTTTCAACTGCGCTTGTCTTCGCCATGTCAGGTTCCTTTTCTACGCTCGTCGTTACGGTTATTGACGGAACGGGAAGCTGAACTCTTTCAGGAGAGCCCGTGCTTCGTCGTCGGTCGTCGCCGTCGTGCAAACGATGATGTCCATGCCCCACATCTGATCAACCTTGTCGTAGTTGATTTCAGGGAACACAATGTGCTCCTTGATGCCCATGGCGAAGTTGCCACGGCCGTCAAAGCTCTTCGGGTTCAGGCCGCGGAAGTCGCGAACGCGCGGGAGCGCGATGTTGACCAGGCGATCCAGGAACTCGTACATGCGGGCGCCGCGCAGGGTGACCTTCGCGCCGATCGGCATGTTTTCGCGGACCTTGAAGCCAGCGATAGAGTTGCGTGCGCGGGTGATGACCGGCTTCTGACCGGCGATCGCTGCGAGGTCGGCGGCAGCAACCGTCGGCTTCTTCGAGTCAGCGGTCGCTTCACCGACGCCCATGTTGATCACGATCTTGTCGAGCTTCGGGATCATCATCTCGTTGGCGTAGGAGAACTTCTCCTGCATCGCCTTGCGGATGCGCTCGACATATTCCTTCTTGAGCCGCGGCTCGTATTTTGCCTCAGCCATCGATCACTTCTCCAGAACGCTTGGCCACACGGACCTTCTTGCCGTCAACGACCTTGAAACCGACGCGAGTCGGCTTGCCGTCCTTGTCGACGATTGCGATGTTCGACAGGTGAACCGGGGCTTCCTTGTTGATGATGCCGGCTTCCTGGGTCTGCGTCTGGCGCTGATGGCGCTTCACGACGTTGACGCCGCGAACGACGGCACGATCTTCCTTCGGCATGACCTGAACAACTTCGCCGGTACGGCCCTTGTCCTTGCCAGCGAGCATGACGACCTTGTCGCCTTTACGAATCTTCTGCATCGCTTCGCTCCTTACAGTACTTCGGGAGCCAGCGAGATGATCTTCATGTGGTTCTTGGCGCGAAGTTCGCGCGGAACCGGTCCGAAGATACGGGTGCCGATCGGCTCTTTCTTGTTGTCGATGAGGACTGCTGCGTTGGTGTCGAAGCGGATGACGGAGCCATCCGGACGACGGATATCCTTGGCGGTGCGAACGACAACCGCCTTCATCACGTCACCCTTCTTCACGCGGCCGCGCGGGATCGCTTCCTTGATCGAAACGACGATGACGTCGCCGATCGAGGCATACTTGCGCTTCGAGCCGCCCAGCACCTTGATGCACATGACACGACGTGCGCCGGAATTATCCGCGACGTCGAGGTTTGTTTGCATCTGAATCATATCAGGTCGCCTTCTTGGTTTACCGGAATGGTTGGGCCTAAGCCCCCTACCCCGGCTTATGAAAATGTTCGCCGGCCCGCCTGCCGTAACGGCAGGTAAAACACGGCAATAGCTGAATAGCGCGGGGTCGATCGTGCCAGGGTGGTTTCCCGAACGGGACCTTCCGTGCGCTCAAAGCAAAAGAACGCCCGGCATTCGAGCGTTCTGACGCTGCTTCATACAGATATTTCGGCGAGACGCAAGGCCTCGCACAAAATTCTGTTTACTTGCCCTGGGCGGCGATGACCGTCCAGCGCTTGTCCTTGGAGATCGGCGCGCATTCCTCGATGGAAACGGTATCGCCGATCTTGTACTGGTTGTTTTCGTCGTGGGCCTTGTACTTCTTGGAACGACGAACGGTCTTCTGGAGCAGCGGGTGAGCGAAACGACGCTCGACGCGAACCACTACCGTCTTCTCGTTCTTGTCGCCAACGACGACGCCCTGCAGGATGCGCTTCGGCATGTTTTTCTTCCTTTAGGCCTTAACTTCTGCCGCCTTCTGGCGGGCAATGGTTTTCACGCGGGCGATGTCCTTGCGGACTTCGTTGATGCGCGAGGACTTTTCGAGCTGGCCGGTCGCCTTCTGGAAGCGCAGGTTGAACTGCTCCTTCTTCAGCTTGGCAAGCTCGTCCTTGAGTTGGTCGGCGCTGAGCGCGCGAACGTCTGAGGCTTTCATGAGCTCAATCCTTACTCTGCAATGCGCTGAACGAAGCGCGTCTTGACCGAGAGCTTGGCAGAGCCGAGGCGAAGCGCCTCGCGGGCGATCTCTTCGCTGACGCCGTCGATCTCGAACATCATACGACCGGGCTTGACCTTGCATGCCCAGTACTCAACGGAGCCCTTACCTTTACCCATGCGGACTTCGGTCGGCTTTGCGGTTACCGGAACGTCCGGGAACACGCGGATCCATACACGGCCGGCGCGCTTCATGTAACGCGTGATCGCGCGGCGGGCCGCTTCGATCTCGCGTGCATTGACGCGGTTGGGCTCCTGAGCCTTCAGGCCGAATTCGCCGAATGCCAGGTCAGAACCGCCCTTGGCGACGCCCTTGATGCGGCCCTTGAACTGCTTGCGGTACTTAGTACGCTTTGGCTGCAACATTTTCTTACTTCTCCGAGCTTATCTTTCGCCAGCGCTAATTACGCGTTGTCGCGTTCGCGGCGACGATCGCCACGGTCGCGTTCGCGGCTTGCCGGACCCTGTGCGTCGCCTTCCAGCGCGCGACGTTCGGAAGCCATCGGATCGTGCTCAAGGATTTCGCCCTTGAAGATCCAGACCTTGATGCCGCAGATACCGAATGCGGTTTCTGCTTCGGCCGTGCCGTAGTCGATGTCGGCGCGCAGGGTGTGCAGCGGCACACGGCCTTCGCGGTACCATTCCGTACGGGCGATTTCAGCACCGCCGAGACGGCCGGCGCAGGTGATCTTGATGCCTTCGGCACCAAGACGCATCGCGGACTGAACGGCGCGCTTCATGGCGCGGCGGAAAGCCACACGGCGCTCAAGCTGCTGAGCGATCGACTGAGCGACCAGCGTTGCGTCGACTTCGGGCTTGCGCACTTCAACGATGTTGAGATGCGTTTCCGAATTCGTCATGTCCGACAGCTTCTTGCGGAGCTTGTCGATGTCTGCGCCCTTGCGGCCGATAATCAGGCCCGGCCGTGCCGAGTGGATCGTGACGCGGCACTTCTTATGCGGACGCTCGATAACCACCTTGGAAATACCGGCCTGCTTCAGTTCGCTCATGACGAACTTGCGCATCTTCAGGTCTTCGTGCAGCAGCTGGCCATACTCGGCATTGTCCGCAAACCAGCGGCTATCCCAGGTACGGTTGATGCCGAGACGGAAACCGATCGGATTGATTTTCTGACCCATTATGCGGCCTCCTCTGCTGCCTGCACTTCACGAACGACGATCGTCAGGTGCGCGAAGGGCTTTTCGATGCGCGACGCACGACCGCGGCCACGAGCGTGGAAACGCTTCATGACGATCGACTTGCCGACATAGGCCTCGGCGACGACGAGTGCGTCGACGTCGAGATCGTGGTTGTTCTCGGCGTTGGCGATCGCAGATTCGAGCGTCTTCTTGACTGCGCCTGCGATGCGCTTGCGGGAGAACTCCAGCTCAGCGAGTGCACGCTCGACCTTCTTGCCGCGGATGGCCGCAGCAACCAGGTTGAGCTTCTGGGGGCTGACGCGGAGCGTGCGGGCGACTGCTTGCGCCTCGTTGTCCTTCAGCCGGCGTTCGGCTTTTGCCTTGCCCATTGTTACTTCCTCTTCGCCTTCTTGTCCGCGCCGTGACCGTAGTAGGTGCGGGTCGGAGAGAATTCACCGAATTTGTGGCCGACCATGTCTTCATTGACACTGACCGGAACATGTTTGCTGCCGTTGTAGACGCCGAAGGTAAGACCGACGAACTGCGGCAGGATCGTGGAGCGACGGCTCCAGATCTTGATCACTTCTGCACGTCCGCCTTCACGAACCTTCTCAGCCTTCTTGAGAAGATAGCCGTCAACGAACGGACCTTTCCATACTGAACGAGCCATTGGAGACTTCCTCTCTTACTTCTTACGCTGATGACGCGAGCGCATGATCATTTTGTCGGTCGACTTGTTCGACCGAGTACGCTTGCCCTTGGTCGGCTTACCCCAAGGTGTCACCGGATGGCGACCACCGGAGGTACGGCCTTCACCACCGCCGTGCGGATGGTCGACCGGGTTCATGACGACACCGCGGTTATGCGGACGCTTGCCGCGCCAAACGGTACGACCGGCCTTGCCGTCGTTGATGTTGGCGTGGTCCGGGTTGGAGACGGCGCCGATCGAAGCAAGGCAGACGCCGCTTACGAGACGCTGTTCACCGGAGTTCAGGCGAAGGATCGCCATGCCCTGGTCACGGCCCACGAGCTGCGCATAGGAACCGGCGGAGCGAGCGATCTGACCGCCCTTGCCCGGCTTCATTTCCACGTTATGGATGATGGAGCCGACCGGGATGTACTGCAGCGGCATGGTGTTGCCGGGCTTGACGTCGACAGCCTTTTCCGAAGCGATGACCTTGTCGCCGGCAGCGAGACGCTGCGGAGCGATGATGTAGGCCTGCTCACCGTCGGCATAGCTCACGAGAGCGATGAAAGCCGTGCGGTTCGGATCGTATTCGATACGTTCGACGGTGCCTTCAACGTCGAACTTACGACGCTTGAAGTCGACCAGACGGTAGCTGCGCTTGTGACCGCCGCCGATGAAGCGGGCGGTGATGCGGCCGAGGTTGTTACGACCGCCGCTCTTGGTCAGGCCTTCCGTCAGCGCCTTCACCGGCTTGCCCTTGTAGAGGGCGGAACGGTCGACGATGACCAGCTGGCGCTGGCTCGGGGTGATCGGATTGAATGTTTTCAATGCCATTTTCTTATACCTCAGAGACCGGTGGAGACGTCGATCGTCTGGCCTTCAGCCAGCGTCACGACAGCCTTCTTCACGTCCTTCTGCTTGCCGACGAAACCGCGGAACCGCTTGGTCTTGCCCTTGCGCAGCAGAGTGTTGACGGCCGTAACCTTGACGCCGAACAGCGCCTCGACAGCAGCCTTGATTTCCGGCTTCGTCGCCTGCTTGGCGACATTGAAAACAACCTGGTTGTTTTCGGATACCAGCGTGGACTTTTCGGTGATCGCCGGAGAGACGATCACATCGTAGTGGCGAAGATCGGTCACTTGAATCGCTCCTCTAGCGCTTCAACCGCAGCCTTGGAAAGCACGAGCTTGCCGCGGCGCACGATGTCGTAAACGTTGATGCCCTGGATCGGCAGAACATCGATATTCGGGATGTTCTGAGCTGCGAGCTTGAAGTTGCCGTCGAGCTCTGCGCCGCCGATGAAGAGGGCGTTGGTCAGGCCGAGCGTCTCGAATGCGGACGCGAGAGCCTTGGTCTTGGCTTCAGCGGCAACCAGGTTGTCGATGACGATGACGTCATCAGCCTTGATCTTGGCCGAAAGGGCGTGGCGAAGGCCGAGTGCGCGAACCTTCTTGGGAAGGTTGTGCTCATGGCTGCGGACGACGGGGCCGTGAGCCTTGCCGCCGCCGCGGAACTGCGGAGCGCGAGCCGAATGGTGGCGGGCGCGGCCCGTACCCTTCTGCTTGTACATCTTGGCGCCGGTGCGCGAAACTTCAGCGCGGCCCTTTGCCTTGTGCGTGCCCTGCTGCTTCTTGGCAAGCTGCCAGCGGATGACGCGGGCAAGAATGTCTTCGCGGGGCTCGAGGCCGAAAATCTCGTCCGAAAGGGAAACCTTCCCGGCGTCTTTTCCCTCGAGGGTCTTGACGTTCAATTCCATTGATCTGGCTCCCTTACTTCGCGGCCGACTTGACGGCGTCGCGCACGATGATCCAGGCACCCTTGGAACCGGGAACAGCACCCTTGATCAGGATCAGACCACGATCTTCGTCGGTCGAAACCACTTCCAGGTTCTGCGTCGTGACGCGCGTCTGGCCCATGTGACCAGCCATCTTCTTGTTCTTGAAAACCTTGCCCGGATCCTGGCGCGAGCCGGTCGAACCGTGCGAACGGTGCGAAACCGAAACACCGTGCGTTGCGCGCAAACCGCCGAAACCATGGCGCTTCATGGCGCCGGCAAAACCCTTACCGATCGTCGTGCCCGTCACGTCGACGAGCTGACCGGCTGCAAAGTGACCCGCCTTGAGCTCCGTGCCAATCTCGAGCAGGTTGTCTTCCGAAACACGGAATTCCTGCAACTTGGCCTTCGGCTCGACGTTGGCGACAGCAAAGTTGCCGCGCATCGCCTTGGACGTGTTCTTTACCTTCGCCTGGCCGGCACCGAGCTGAACTGCGGTATAGCCATTCTTTTCGACAGTGCGCGTGGCAACGACCTGGCAGCCGTCCATACGCAGTACCGTTACCGGGACATGCTCGCCGGCGTCGTTGTAGACGCGGGTCATTCCCACCTTCTGTGCAATCACACCTGAACGCATCGGTTCAATCCTTCCAACTCAGCTCGAGCAAGCTCAGAGCTTGATCTCAACATCGACACCGGCGGCGAGATCGAGCTTCATCAGCGCGTCTACCGTCTGCGGTGTCGGGTCTACGATGTCGAGCAGGCGCTTATGCGTGCGCATCTCGAACTGTTCGCGGCTCTTCTTGTCGATATGCGGGGACCGGTTGACCGTAAACTTCTCGATGCGGGTCGGAAGCGGAACGGGGCCCCGGACGCTAGCACCGGTGCGCTTCGCCGTCGACACGATCTCGCGCGTAGAAGCATCGAGAATCCGGTGATCGAACGCCTTCAGGCGAATGCGGATATTTTGGCCGTTCATTCGACGTTATCCTTGTGTTTGTTTCCCACATGTCTCTGGACAAGACACGGGTTGTTCTTTCTTCCTAAGGCGGACCACCGGTTTCAAAGATCGAGAGGGCGCCGAGAGGCTTCCCTATCCAGTCTTCAGGGCCTTCAAGCCCACCTTATTGTTTATTTAGTCGCTGCTTCGTCATCCAAAGCAGTACGCAAATCGCGCTCGCGCGCCATTTGCTACATTTCTGTGTAATAAGCAAGCGGCTTGCGCCGCCTGCATCATAATAATGTCATCGAATCGGCCGCCCCACCGGAGCGGCCGAACGAATTACTCGACGATCGAAGCGACGATACCGGCGCCGACGGTGCGGCCGCCTTCGCGGATGGCGAAGCGCAGCTTTTCTTCCATCGCGATCGGAACGATCAGCTCGACGGCAACCGTGACGTTGTCGCCCGGCATAACCATTTCCGTGCCTTCCGGCAGCGTTACGATGCCSGTAACGTCCGTCGTGCGGAAGTAGAACTGCGGACGGTAGTTGGTGAAGAACGGCGTATGACGGCCRCCYTCTTCCTTCGTCAGGATGTAGGCTTCRGCCATGAACTTCTTGTGCGGCTTGACAGAGCCCGGCTTGCACAGGATCTGGCCACGCTCGACGCCGTCACGGTTCACACCGCGAACCAGCGCGCCGATGTTGTCGCCGGCCTGGCCCTGGTCGAGCAGCTTGCGGAACATTTCAACGCCGGTCACCGTCGTCTTCGAGGTCGGACGGATGCCGACGATCTCGACTTCTTCACCGACCTTGACAATGCCACGCTCGACGCGGCCGGTCACGACAGTGCCGCGGCCAGAGATCGAGAACACGTCTTCGATCGGCATCAGGAACGGCTGGTCAACCGGACGCTCAGGCGTCGGGATGTAGGCGTCGACCGCTGCCATCAGCTCGCGGATCGCGTCTTCGCCGATCTTCTTGTCCGAATCTTCGAGAGCGGCRAGAGCCGAACCCTTGACGACCGGAATGTCGTCGCCCGGGAAGTCGTAGGACGACAGMAGTTCRCGAACTTCGAGCTCGACGAGTTCGAGAAGCTCGGCGTCGTCAACCTGGTCGACCTTGTTCAGGAACACGACGATAGCCGGAACGCCGACCTGGCGGGCGAGCAGGATGTGTTCGCGCGTCTGCGGCATCGGGCCGTCAGCGGCCGAGCAAACCAGGATCGCGCCGTCCATCTGAGCTGCGCCGGTGATCATGTTCTTGACATAGTCGGCGTGGCCGGGGCAGTCGACGTGCGCGTAGTGGCGGTTCGGCGTCTCATACTCGACGTGCGCCGTCGAGATCGTGATGCCGCGCGCCTTCTCTTCCGGAGCCGCGTCGATCTGGTCGTACGCCTTGAACTCACCGAAGTACTTCGTGATCGCTGCCGTCAGAGACGTCTTGCCGTGGTCAACGTGGCCGATCGTGCCAATGTTGACGTGCGGCTTGTTGCGCTCAAACTTACTCTTTGCCATTT
>NZ_JARWKX010000016.1:0-143023 GCF_047445895.1 Rhizobium sp. BR 249
CGTAGCGCTCAGGCAGGTCCCGCCAATGTGCGCCTGAGCGTAGAACCCACAGACAACCATTCACGAATAGACGATTATCCGCACCTGTCCGACCTGGATCGCTGGCCTTGCCCGGCAGCAAAAGAACAATCTTCGACCACTGCGCCTCGTTCAACTCGTATCGCTTCACACCCATCAAAGGTCTCCGTGCTCAACACGGTGCGCTATGAATCAGTCATCAACTGATTTGGGAATCCTGAATGTCGATCGCTCCTAGTGTGACGAGTGTAAGAACGCCAGCACCTACCTTTAACGCACTCCTGTTGCGTATTCCATCGTAGATATCCGGTAGACCTGTTTGATCTGCAGCTGTCTTCGCGACTGTCATCGCTGCTGCCTGCACGTCTTTCCCGGCCCGGTCAGCCAGCACTTGATCACTTTGCCGACTATGAGGATTTTGACCGTAAAGGCTGCTGATAAAATCGCTAAAGAAGCCCGTTGTGCTAGTTCCGCTGAGTTGGCCCCATTGGTGCCCGTTCGGATCTGACTTATTAACGGGATCGTTTTCGGAGTAGGCATATCGGTTCGTCCCGACGCCTTCCTTCGTCGGATCCCAATCATCCGGCGAGATGAACCGCCCGAACGCCGGATCGTAATATCTGGCATTGAGATACATCAGCCCGGTTTCCGGATCGAAGCGTTCGCCGATATAACTCTTCTTGGTCTGGAAGGTCGTGTTGGTGGCTTCGCCAAAAGGCGGCATAGCCGGTCTGCTCGACGAGGGTGCCGCTTTCGTTCGTCACCTGCCGCACCGAGGCCAGATGATCGCGGTGCAGGAAGGACTTATCCTGCGTGGTGCTGCCTGCGGTGATGACGATCTTGGCGTCGGGATGCGGATAGAGGGTGTAGATATCGGTGCCCGGCGTCGTCCGGTCGATCTCGACATTGGCGTCGGGATAGAGCGTCGTGCCGAAGGACCAGCTCTTCTTCACCCGGGCTCCGTCCGGTCCATAGGCAAGCGTCACCGTCGCGCCGTTCTGGGTCACCGTCGACAGCCGGTTCGATGCATCCCAGCTCAGCGCGCGGGTGCCGTCCGACAGCATGTTGCCGTTGGCGTCATAGCTGATGGTCTTGGCGCCGATCCTTGTGCGCGACAGCAGGTTGCCGTTCGGCAACGAAGCTCTCGCCTTTCGTCTCCCTGGGAAAGACGCCGAACTCATGCTGCACTTTGGCAATCACATCGGGATCGCGATAGCTGTCCTCGAACGCAGCGCCCGCGGCCCATGCGGCGAAGCCGACGGCGCCGACCGTTTGGTGGTCGGCGGACGTTATTTTTCGGATCGCGAAGTCCGTTACCACCACTTGGCCGGGGTGAACTTGCCGGCGGCCTGCTCAATGACGTAAGCGGTCTTGAAGAGGGTTTCCTCGTCGAAGGCCTTGCCGATGAGCTGCAGGCCGAGCGGCAGGCCCTTCTGGTCGAGGCCGGCGGGCACGGCGATGCCGGGAAGGCCCGCCATGTTGACCGTCACCGTGAAGATGTCGTTCAGATACATCTTCACCGGATCGGCCGCGAGGTTCTCATCGGCGATGCCGAAGGCCGAGGATGGCGTGGCGGGCGTCAGGATGGCATCGACGCCGGCGTCGAAGGCCAGTTCGAAATCGCGCTTGATCAGCGTGCGGACCTTCTGGGCGCGGATGTAATAGGCGTCGTAATAGCCGGCCGACAGCACATAGGTGCCGATCATGATGCGGCGCTTGACTTCCTTGCCGAAGCCGGCGGCGCGCGTCTTCTCGTACATGTCGACGATATCCTTGCCGTCGACGCGCAGGCCGTAGCGCACGCCGTCGTAACGAGCGAGGTTCGAGGATGCCTCGGCCGGTGCGACGATATAATAGGCCGGAAGGGCGTATTTCGTGTGCGGCAGTGAGATGTCGACGATTTCGGCGCCGGCATCCTTCAGCCAGGCAATGCCCTGGCGCCAGAGGGTCTCGATCTCCTCAGGCATGCCGTCGACGCGATATTCATTCGGAATGCCGATCTTCATGCCCTTCAGCGACTGGCCGAGGACGGCCTCGTAATCCGGCACGGGCAGATCGACAGACGTCGTGTCCTTCGCATCGACGCTCGCCATCGACTTCAGAAGGATCGCGGCATCGCGCACGTCGCGGGCGATCGGGCCTGCCTGGTCGAGCGAGGAGGCGAAAGCAACGGTACCCCAGCGCGAGCAGCGGCCATAGGTCGGCTTGATGCCGACCGTGCCGGTGAAGGCGGCCGGCTGACGGATCGAGCCACCGGTATCGGTCGCCGTGGCGCCGGCGCAGAGATGCGCGGCGACGGCTGCGGCCGAGCCGCCGGAAGAGCCGCCCGGAACGAGCTGCTGGTTGGAGCCGCCTGCCCGCCAGGGATTGATCACCGGGCCATAATAGGAAGTCTCGTTGGAGGAGCCCATGGCGAACTCGTCCATGTTGAGCTTGCCGAGCATGACGGCGCCATCATCCCACAGGTTCTGCGTCACGGTCGATTCATAGCGCGGCTCGAAACCATCGAGAATGTGGCTGCAGGCCTGGGTGTGGACGCCGACGGTGGCGAAGAGATCCTTGATGCCGAGCGGAATGCCTTCGAGCTCGCCCGCCTTACCGCTAGCGATGCGCTCGTCGGACTTCCGGGCCATGACGCGAGCGAGATCCGGCGTCGTCTTGATATAGGCGTTCAGCCGGTCATTGGCCGCATCGATCGCCGAAATATAGGCATCGGTCAGTTCGATTGCGGTGATTTCCTTGGCGCGCAGCTTCTGGCGGGCTTCGGCAATGGTCAGGCTGGTGAGTTCGCTCATCGTGTTTTCGCTTCAGGTCTTTAAAATGGCAACAGGGTCGGAAAGAGGCTTTCGAAGCCCTATTCGACGACTTTCGGCACCAGGAAGAAATTATGGTCGGTGACGGGCGCATTGGCGACGACGTCAGCCGCCTTGTTGCCATCGCTCACCTCGTCGGTGCGCTTCTTCATCGCCATCGGCGTAACCGATGTCATCGCTTCGATGCCATCGACATTGACCTCGGAGAGCTGCTCGACGAAGCCGAGAATGCCGTTCAGCTCGCCGACCATGCGATTTGCCTCGTCCTCGGAGACGGCAATACGGGCAAGTTTGGCGACGCGCTTCACGGTGGCGAGATCGACGGACATGGCATTCTCCGGGTGGGATTTTTCCTACCCGCTATAAAGGCCATGTCCGCCTGACGCAACGGGGTTTCGTCAGATCGACAGGCTCTCGGATGGCTTGAGCGGCTTCGCTTCCGTCTTCGATCCCTCCATGCCGACCACGAATTTATCGGCCGTCTGATCGATGATCGGGAAGGTGCCGAAGTGGCAGGGGATCGCGGTCTTGAAGTTGAAATAGCGCCGGCACGCCAGGGCCGCCACCGCGCCGCCCATGGTGAAGCGGTCGCCGACCGGCACGAGACCGATGTCGGGCTGGTGCAATTCGTTGATCAGCGCCATGTCGGAGAAGATGTCGGTATCGCCCATGGCCAGAATCGAGGCCTCGTCTTCGAAATGCAGCATCAGGCCGTTGGCGTTGCCGAGCGCATGCGAGACGCCGTCCTCGGTGATCTGGGCAGACGAATGCAGTGCATTGGTGAAGGTTGCCGAGAAGCTGCCGAGCGCAACCGTGCCGCCGGTATTGCCCATCTCGATCCTGTCGACGCCCTTGGAGCCGAGCCAGGCGGCGAGATCGGCATTGGCGAGAACGACAGCGCCGGTTTCCTTGGCAAGCGCCACGGTATCGCCGACATGGTCGCCATGGCCATGCGTCAGCAGGATGTGGGTGATGCCTGCCGAAACGTCCTTGATATCCTGGCCGGAAAAGGAGGCGTTATAGCTGAGGAAGGGATCGAGCAGGATCTTCGCCTTTCCGGTCTCGATGCGGAAGGCGGAATGGCCGAGCCAGGTGATCTTCATGAAATCTCTCCTTTATTACGTGATGCAAAAGCCGATATCGATGCTAAGGACATATCTCATGCGCCCGCAAAGGAAAGCGGCGGCGACTTCAATTTCTTTTGACGGGACGAAACGGCGATGACGGTGCTGACGATCGAGGAAATGGCTGGGATGCTCCCCCCGGGACAGGCTATCGCCGGCCTCGATCTCGGCACCAAGACGATCGGGCTTTCCATGTCCGATCTCGGGCGGCGTTTCGCCACGCCGCGCCCGGTGATCCGCCGGGTCAAGTTCACCATCGATGCGCAGGCACTGCTGGATTTCGCCTCAGCCGAAAAGATTGCGGGCTTCGTCATCGGCTTGCCGATGAATATGGACGGATCGGCGGGTCCGCGTGTGCAGGCGACGCGCGCCTTCGTGCGCAACATGGAACAGAAGACGGCGCTGCCCTTCATTTACTGGGACGAGCGGCTTTCGACGGTTGCGGCGGAACGGGCGCTGCTGGAAATGGACGTCTCACGCGCCAAGCGGGCCGAACGGATCGATTCGGCCGCGGCAAGCTTCATCCTTCAGGGCGCCCTCGACAGGCTTTCCTTGCTGGCAAGGTCTGCTGGAGACGAGTTCAGCGCCTGACGCGCCTTCCACCAGGCGATGATCGACTTGCGCTTCCTGAAGCCGAGAATGGCGAAGACGACGAGGCTATCGACTGCGATGGCGCGGGCAACGAGCGGCGGAATCGTCTCCGGCGGAACGCCCAACGCCTCGCCATATAGCTGGAACGTCAGATCATGGACCTGCCGGGTCAGCATGAAGATGCCGAAGTTCATGTCGTAATAGGAAAGCCAGTACCATCCGCCCAGGAAGACGATGGGGCCGGCCCAGAAGATCAGAAACCACTTCATGCGGCCTCTCCTCCATGCTTGCGCGCAACGGGCAGATCGAAAGAGACCAACCGGGTCGACAACGCCATGATGCAAAGCACCAGCGTGGGAACCGCGATATCCAGCGCCAAGGCCGCGAAAAACATCATGGCCGTCACGAGCAACAAGGCTTTGGCGATTTTGGCTCCCATGGACGTCAACTCGGGACTCTACTCGTATCATCTCTGCTGACATCAACACTGTCGGGTTAACCAGATCCACGCAACGTAAACCATTCGTTAAGGTTAACGCCGAAGCCGCCTCCTGTGGATGAAGCAGATGTCAGCCGTAGACGCCGCGCACGATGCGCTTCAGCGCGGTTGCCGCCTTCTCCCAGTCCTTCGCCGTCTTCAGCGACAGGCCGGCACACTGCCCGCCTGCCGCGCCTGAAAGCACGAGATGCTGGATCGCAGCAATGATGACGGCGTTGACGGCGGCTGCATCCACGCCCTTCGGCGGCGCCAGCGAGCCGCGCATGCGCTCCAGCCAGAGAGCAAGGGCTTTCGAGCGCGCTTCGGAAAGCCGCCTCACCTGCTCGGTGTTCTCCGATACCTCCCAGGCGAGGATGCGGCGCATCAGCGAATCGTTTCTCAAAGCTTCGAGGAGAAGAAGCGCCAGCCGCTCCATCAGGTCGCCATAAGTGAGCAGGAACATGCCGCCGGTATCTTCCGGGATACGGTCCCTCACCCAGTTCCCGAGATCGGCGCCGATCGCCTCGACCAGTCCGTCGAGCCCGCCATAATAACGATAGATCAACTGCTTGTCGCAGCCGGCGCGGCGGGCGACTGCATTGATGCCGAAGTTCTGGAAACCCTCCTCGGCCAGCAGGTTCTTGGCGGCGGCCAGGATGGCGCGTTCGGTGGCGCCGCGATCACGCACGCGCCGCTCCGGTTCCGCGCCGGCCTCGGGCAAAATTTCAGTTTCTACGGCTTCATTCAGCATGACCGACCCTTCCCCGCTGTCACCAATCGGTGAGTAGCTGGGGGATTTCATCCGATCAATCCTATCTCCTTGGGAAGATTGTGGATATTCGGCCCGGACCGCTGATTGGCCACACGCCGGCACGCGAAAACTGCACATTCGACGGGTCGGACCCGTCCAGAAATGTCGTCGTTGCGGTTGATCACGATGGACGAACCCGGCATAGCTGCATTATGAACAAATCTAACAATCTCCGCTAAGGCCCTGCAATGGTGAACTATATCGAAGCCTCTTCCGCGCCCCCGAAGAATACAGGCGCCATCCGGCTTTACGACTCGGAAGCATTCGAGGGCATGCGCAGGGCCTGCCAGCTAACCGCGCGCTGTCTCGATGCGCTCGCCGCTATCGTCAAGCCGGGGCTGGTGACCGATGACATCGACCGGTTCGTCTTCGATTTCGGGATGGATCACGGCGCCCAACCGGCGACGCTGAATTATCGCGGCTACACCAAATCGACCTGCACTTCGATCAACCACGTCGTCTGCCACGGCATTCCGAACGACAAGCCGCTGCGCGAAGGCGATATCGTCAATATCGACGTCACCTTCGTGCTCGACGGCTGGCACGGCGATTCAAGCCGGATGTACCCCGTCGGCACGGTCAAGCGCGCTGCCGAGCGGCTGCTCGAAGTTACCTATGAGTCGCTGATGCGCGGCATCGCCGCCGTCCGGCCGGGTGCGCGCACCGGCGCGATCGGCGAGGCGATCCAGGCCTATGCGGAGGCCGAGCGCTGCTCGGTGGTTCGCGATTTCTGCGGCCATGGCGTCGGCCGGCTGTTCCACGATTCGCCTAATATCCTGCACTACGGCCGCGCCAATGAAGGGCCGGAGCTGCGTGAAGGCATGATCTTCACCATCGAGCCGATGATCAATCTCGGCCGGCCGCATGTGAAGGTGCTCGCCGACGGCTGGACGGCGGTCACCCGCGACCGCTCGCTTTCGGCCCAGTACGAACATACCGTCGGCGTCACCGCCAATGGCTGCGAGATCTTCACGCTGTCGCCTGATGGCCTCGACCGCCCCGGCCTGCCGCCGTTCAACGGGTGACGATCCGATGGCGAAAGGGCCTGTTTCGAGATCGTCCGACGACGAACTGCCTTTCGAGGAACCTGTCGCCGCGGACGAACGCTCGTTCTTCGGCCAGCCTGGTAAATCATCCGCGCCCAGGACTGCCCTGCCCGCCTCGCTTGGGGTGCAGGAGCATTACCACGGCCATCGAGAGCGCTTGCGGGACCGTTTCCGCGAGCACGGCGACACCGCCCTTGCCGATTACGAAATCCTCGAACTCCTGCTTTTCCGCCTGATTCCGCGGCGCGACACCAAGCCGATCGCCAAGGCGCTCATCGAACGGTTCGGCTCACTCGCCGGCGTCTTCGGCGCGCCGGCGGCGCTGCTGACGGAGGTGAAGGGTGTCGGCGAGGCTGTGGCGCTCGATCTGAAGCTGATCTCCACCGTGGCCCACCGGACGCTGAAGAGCGAGCTCAGAAGCAAGCAGGTGCTCTCCTCCTGGTCGTCGGTCATCCAGTATTGCCATGCGGCGATGGCGCATGAGACGCGCGAACAGTTCCGTATCCTCTTCCTCGACAAGCGCAACGTGCTGATCGCCGATGAGGTGCAGGGCCGCGGGACGGTGGACCACACGCCGGTCTATCCGCGCGAGGTGGTGAAACGGGCGCTCGAGCTTTCGGCAACGGCGATGATCCTCGTGCACAACCACCCCTCCGGCGACCCGACGCCATCGCGCGCCGATATCGAGATGACGAAGGTGATCATCGACGCGGCCAAGGCGCTCGACATCACCGTCCACGACCACGTCATCATCGGCAAGGACGGCCATGTCAGCCTGAAGGGGCTGAAGCTGATCTGAACAGGCAATGGGCCGATCGCCGACGAAGCATCAGAGGCAAGCGAAGACTGGGGAAAGCTGGAGTTGACAGCAATCGCTGGCGCGGGATTCTATGTAATCCTGCGCCGCCACTCGCTGAATAATGCCCGCCCGAAATACCGAGAAGATAAAGCTTCATGACGATCTCCAGCGGTAAGACTGATCGATCGAGCCGGCTCTGCCGCGATGTGCTCTGCCTCGATGATTTTGAAGTGAGGGCGCGGCGTCATTTGCCGAAGCCTCTGTTCGGTTATATCGCCGGCGCGACCGAGACCAATGCGTCGCTGCGGCATAACGCAGAGGCCTTCCAGGCCTTTGCCTTTCGGCCTCGTGTGCTTCGGGACGTCTCGAGGCGCAGTACCGAGACGAGCCTCTTCGGCAAGAGCCATGCCGCACCGTTCGGCATCGCGCCGATGGGGATCAGCGCGCTGATGGCCTATCGGGGGGACATCGTGCTCGCGCAAGGAGCCGATCAATCGGGAATCCCGATGATTATAAGCGGTTCGTCACTCATCCCCCTGGAAGAGATAGCTGCGGTTTCACCACAAGCATGGTTTCAGGCCTATCTCCCCGGCGAACCCGACCGTATCGACGCTCTCATCGATCGGGTCGCTGCGGCCGGCATCGGTACACTTTTGCTGACCGTGGATACGGCCACGCTGCCCAATCGCGAAAATAATGTAAGGGCGGGATTTTCGACGCCTTTGCGTCCCGGGCTCCGCTTGGCATGGCAGGGCATCTCGCATCCCCGCTGGACAACCGGTACATTCCTGCGCACGATCGCCCGGCACGGCATTCCGCATTTTGAAAACTCCTACGCCACAAGAGGCGCGCCGATCATCTCGTCCAACGTCACACGCGATTTCGGCAAGCGTGACCATCTCAACTGGAGCCATTTGGAGCGGATACGCAAGCGGTGGTCCGGCAAGCTCGTGGTCAAGGGGATCATGCATCCCGAAGACGCGGCGCGGGCTGCAGATACCGGGGCGGATGGAGTGATCGTCTCCAATCATGGCGGCCGCCAGCTCGACGGCACCGCCTCTCCCCTTCAGGTCCTTCCGGAAATTGCGGCACGTGTTGGAGACAGCATTGCCGTCATGATCGACGGCGGCATCCGGCGCGGAACGGATATCATGAAGGCGCTCGCGCTTGGCGCCTGTTTCGTGTTCGTGGGCAGGCCGTTCCTTTATGCTGCGGCCGTCGCGGGATTACCGGGCGTGCTCAGAGCGGCGGATATCCTGAAGACGGAACTGCATAGCAATATGGCGTTGCTCGGCGTTACCAGAGTGACCGATATTTCCACGGACTACATCACTCGCGCATGAACAACCGTCGCGCGCTGACATCGATATGACGAAGGTGATCATCGACGCGGCCAAGGCACTTGATATCACTGCCTACGACCACATCAGCAGCAGCAAGGACAGCCATGTCAGCTTGAAAGGGCTGAAGCTGATCTGAAAACCACACCTCAGCGGGATTCGGCGCTCGTAAAACAATCTGTAACATTGACCGACTACCGATAGAGGAGCGACATTTTTGTCGCAAATGATTCCATTTCCAATTCGGGGCTTGATGATGTTTCAGTACGATCTCGTTGTAGTGGGCAGCGGTCCCGCGGGGCGCCGCGGCGCGATCCAGGCTGCGAAACTCGGCAAGAAAGTGCTGGTCATCGAGCAGGGCAAACGTGTCGGCGGCGTGTCCGTCCATACCGGCACCATTCCCTCGAAGACGCTGCGCGAGACAGCGCTCAATCTTTCCGGCTGGCGCGAGCGCGGCTTTTATGGCCGCAGCTACCGTGTGAAGCAGGAAATCAGCGCCGAAGACCTGCGTCGCCGCCTGCTGATCACGCTCGACCATGAAGTGGAAGTGCTTGAACATCAGTTTGCCCGCAACCGCGTCCACCATGTCCGCGGCAAGGCGAATTTCATCGATTCCACCACTTTGCAAGTCATCAAGGACGACGGCGAAGCCATGACGGTGAGCGGCGCCAGCATTCTGCTTGCGGTCGGCACCAAGCCTTTCCGGCCGGATTACATGCCCTTCGACGGCAAGACCGTTCTCGACAGCGACGAATTGCTCGATATGGAGGAGCTGCCGCGCACGATGGTCGTCATCGGCGCCGGCGTTATCGGCATCGAATATGCAACGATCTTTTCGGCGCTGGATACGGCCGTCACCGTCATCGATCCAAAATCGACCATGCTCGACTTCATCGACAAGGAAATCGTCGAGGATTTCAGCTATCAGCTGCGCGACCGCAACATGAAGCTGCTGCTGGGCACGAAGGCCGATAAGGTCGAGCGGCTGGATACCGGCAAGGTCCAGCTGACGCTCGACAACGGCCGTCATCTCGTGACCGACATGGTGCTTTTTGCCGCCGGGCGTATGGGCGCGACCGATACGCTCAACCTGCCGGCCATCGGCCTCGAGCCGGACAGCCGCGGCCGCCTCAAGGTCAATCCCGAGACCTTCCAGACCTCCGTACCCAATGTCTATGCCGCCGGCGACGTCGTCGGCTTTCCGAGCCTTGCCTCGACCTCGATGGAACAGGGCCGCATCGCCGCGCGCGTCGCGATCGGCGCGGTCGCGAAGGAGCCGCAGAAATATTTCCCCTACGGCATCTATGCCGTGCCGGAGATTTCGACCTGCGGCCTGACCGAAGAGGAAATGAAGGAGCGCGGCATTCCCTATGAATGCGGCATCGCCCGCTTCCGCGAGACGTCGCGCGGTCATATCATGGGGCTCGATACCGGGTTGCTGAAACTGATCTTCTCGCTGAAGACGCGGCGCCTGCTCGGCGTGCATATCGTCGGCGAAGGTGCGACCGAACTCGTGCATATCGGCCAGGCCGTGCTCAATCTCAAAGGGACGGTCGAATATTTCGTGGAAAATACGTTCAATTACCCGACGCTCGCCGAAGCCTACAAGATCGCCGGCCTCGACGCATGGAACCGGATGGGCGACATCAAGTCGGAACTCTAAACCCGCCGCATGAGAGCTGTGGTTTAAATCCGGCCGCGAAAACGGAGCCGAACGACATTGCGCATCATTTCGCTGAACGCATGGGGCGGCAGGCTGCATGAAGCCCTGATCAGCTATGTCAGGCAGGCCGATCCCGATGTGCTGTGCCTGCAGGAGGTGCTGCGGGCGCCGGGTGCGGCTCCGGGATGGTCGATCTATCGAGATGCGGGGCTGGAACTGCCGCAGCGCGCCAATCTCTTCGATGAGATCGGCGCCGCCCTGCCCGGCCATGACGGCGTCTTCTGCCCGACATCGAGAGGGCAACTCTTCGACGGCGACACCGCCATTGCCGCCGAATTCGGCTTGGCGACCTTTGTGCGAAAATCACATTCCATCATCGCCCAGGGGCTGGACTTCGTGCACGGCCGCTTTTCGCCCGAGGGCTGGGGCGACCATCCGCGGCCGCGAAATGCCCATTGCATCCACCTCTTTAGCCATGAACAGGCTTCCAGCGTGACCATCGCCCATATGCATGGCCTGCGTGATCCCGCGGGCAAGGGCGACACAGCGGCACGCGAAGAACAGGCCGAAGCGCTGGTCAGGCTGATCGAGCGCGTCTGGCCGGGCGACGAAGGGCTTGTCGTCTGCGGCGATTTCAACGTGCTGCCTGACAGCGCGACCTTCAGGATTCTCGCCAGATTAGGGCTTGCCGATCTCGTCACTGGAAACGGCCTTGTAGACACGCGAACCTCCTACTATCTGAAGGAGGGTCGATATGCCGACTATATGCTTGTGACACCGGGGTTGAATATTGCCAAATTCGAGGTGGTCGCGGCGCCGGAGGTCTCGGACCACCGCGCATTGCTGCTCGATATCATGTAGTATATTGATGGTTGAGAGCCTGCGTGGAGTATCCCGCCGGTGCTGATTTTTATGCCCGAGTTTGAAGCCCGGTAGTTCGCATCCTTACGACGTGCCCGATATTTGCCTTCAACGCCATTTTGTCTCCAGGCAAAAGCTTCTAAAGAAAGATTGACACTCTTGTCCCATATCCCGGAAGCCGCGCGCAGACGTTTTCAGCTCATTCTGATCAAGCCGTCGCATTATGACGATGACGGCTACGTCATCCGCTGGTGGCGGGCGATGATCCCCTCCAATTCGCTCGCGGCTCTCTACGGCATCGCCGCCGAATGCGCTGAGCGTAAAGTGCTCGGTCCCGATACGGCGATCGACATCACCGTGATCGACGAAACCAATACACGGATCGATTTTGCCCGGCTGCTCGCCCAGTTCAAGCGTCACGACAATTTCGGCATGATCGCGCTGGTCGGCGTCCAGTCCAACCAGTATCCGCGCGCGCTCGACATCGCCCGGCCCTTCCGCGATGCCGGCCTGCCGGTCTCGATGGGCGGCTTCCATGTTTCCGGCTGCCTGTCGATGCTTGACGGCAAGGCGGTCGGGCTCGACGCCTGCCGCGATATGGGCATCTCGATGTTCGCCGGCGAGGCCGAGGGGCGGCTCGACATGGTGCTGCGCGATGCCGCCGCCGGCGAGCTGAAGCCGCTCTATAATTTCATGAACGACCTTCCCGGCATCGGCGGCACGCCGGTTCCCTTCCTGCCGAAGGACAATATCCAGCGCACGCTCGGCCTCAGCACCAGCTTCGACGCCGGGCGCGGCTGTCCCTACCAGTGCTCCTTCTGCACCATCATCAACGTGCAGGGGCGCAAATCGCGCTTCCGCTCGGCCGACGACGTCGAGAGGCTCGTGCGGATGAACTGGGCGCAGGGCATCCACAAATTCTTCATCACCGACGACAATTTCGCCCGTAACAAGGATTGGGAAGCGATCTTCGACCGGCTGATCGAGCTCAAGGAACGGGACGGCATACCGCTCGGCCTGATGATCCAGGTCGATACGCTCTGCCACAAGATTCCGAATTTCATCGAGAAATCCAAGCGCGCCGGCGTCACCCGCGTCTTCATCGGTCTCGAAAACGTCAATCCCGACAATCTGACGGCCGCCAAGAAGAACCAGAACAAGATCACCGAATACCGCAAGATGCTGCTTGCCTGGAAGGCGCAGGGCATCATGACGCTCGCCGGCTATATCCTGGGTTTCCCGGCCGATACGCCGGAATCGATCCGCCGCGACATTGCCATCATCCAGGAAGAGCTGCCGCTCGACGTCATCGAATTCTTCATCCTGACGCCGCTTCCCGGCTCCGAGGACCATCAGGTTCTCTGGAAGAAGGGCGTCGAAATGAACGGCGACCTCAATATCTATGATGTCGAGCATGTCTGCACCGCCCATCCCAAGATGAGCAAGCAGGAATGGGAAGACATCTACCATGAGGCTTGGTCGCTCTATTATTCGCCTGCTCATATGAAGACGCTGCTGCGCCGCGCCGTGGCGACCGGGGTGCCGCTGGCAAGGCTCGTCAAGGTTCTCGTTTCCTTCGCAACCACTGTGCCGCTGGAAAACGTGCATCCGCTGCAGAGCGGCCTCTTGCGCCTGAAGACGCCGTCGGAGCGGCGTCCGGAACTGCCGCGCGAACATCCGCTGCTCTTCTGGCCGCGCTTTGCCTGGGAAACCGTCCGCAAACATGCTTCCCTCGCCGGCACGATCATCGGGCTGACGATCTCGGCGTTCCTGATCTCAAGGGATGCGAAGACGAAAACATATATGGACCAGGCGCTGACGCCGGTCGCGGATGACGAAGAAGAGACGCTCAGCCTCTTCACCAAAACAGCAGGCGGAACCGCAGCCGTGAGCCATGTCAGGAAGGTCGCGGAACTGACACGGACCGCGCATTGAGCTGCAATTCCCGCGACGGCGGCTGATGCCTCTTGGGCGAAAGGACAGGGGCATCAAAGTCGAAGCCTGGAGGCTCCGACTTTGGCGGCCGTTCAGGCGATTTGGATCATCTTCGTCGTCTCGGCCACTTGCAGCGTGTCGACGAATTCGACGATCTTGACCGGTTTCCCATCCTTGAAATGGATCTTGTCGACGAACTCCGTATAGAAGCTCACACCCGATGGGATGTGCCTGACCTCGCCTTCGCGATGGGCGAAGACCATATGCTCGTCCTCGTCCACATAGATGCCGGCTGTCTTGACGTTGGATAGATCCCACATCGTAATAAGCTGCGTTATCGCTTGGCGAAAGGCATGTCCGCCGGCTTCCGTCGTTAAAGGCTTCAGCCGTGTATTGCCGACCATTCGGAAAGTGCAATCGTCACCGATCAGCGCCAGCGTGCCCTCTATATCGCCGCGGTCACGCACAGCATAGATTTCCTCTACCAGCTTCTTCATGTCATGTTTCTCAGTCATATTCAGCTCCTCCCACACCGAAGCAAAATCTGCGCCGAATTATACTTTAATTCAACTATTTGTTGCCGGAGATAAAGATGACACCACAACGAAGGCGGGCCTGAGAATGAACTGCCCAAATGACCCGAAAAAGAAAAGACCCCGCGCGATGGCGGGGCCTTCCAAACTTTCAGAACGAGCGAGCGATTACTCGGCGCTGTCCTCGGAAGCCTTCTTCTTCGGAGCGGCCTTCTTCTTCGGGGCAGCTTCCTCGCCTTCGCCGGCGTCGGCAGCTTCAGCCTTGGCGGCAGCTTTCTTCTTCGGAGCGGCCTTCTTGGTTTCAGCCTTGGCTTCGCCTTCTTCCTCGGCGAGCAGTTCTTCCTTCGTCACCTTCTTGTCGGTGACGTCGATTTCGGTCAGCAGATGGTCGATGACCTTCTCTTCGAAGATCGGCGCGCGGATCGAAGCGGCGGCGCCCGGCTGGCTGCGGAAGAATTCGAGGATCTGCTTTTCCTGGCCCGGATACTGACGCAGCTGATCGTAGATAGCGCGCTGCATTTCGTCTTCGGTGACTTCGACGCCGGCCTTTTCGCCGATTTCGGAGAGAACGAGGCCGAGGCGGACGCGGCGCTCGGCGAGCGTCTTGTATTCCTCGCGTGCCTTCTCCTCAGTCGTGTCTTCGTCTTCGAAGGTCTTGCCGGACTGGGCGAGATCGTTGTTCACCTGGCTCCAGATGCCGTTGTACTCGGCATCGACGAGCGAAGCCGGGGTGTCGAACTTGTACATCTCGTCGAGCTGGTCGAGGATCTGGCGCTTCAGCTTCTGGCGGGTCAGCGAGCCGTACTGCGATTCGATCTGGCCACGGACGATCTCCTTCAGGCGGTCGGCGGATTCGATGCCGAGCTTGGACGCGAGTTCGTCGTTGATTTCGACGGCGCCGGGGGCTGCAACATCCTTGACAGTGATGTCGAAGGTCGCTTCCTTGCCGGCAAGGTTCTTGGCCGGATAGTCGGCCGGGAAGGTCACGGTGATGGTCTTCTCTTCGCCGGCCTTGACGCCGACGAGCTGGTCTTCGAAGCCCGGAATGAAGCGGCCGGAGCCGATCACGAGCTCAGCGCCCTGGTCGGTGCCGCCTTCGAAGGCTTCGCCGTCGACCTTGCCGACATAATCCATGGTGATGCGGTCGCCGTTGGCGGCCTTGCCGGTCTTGCTCTCGTAAGAGCGGGCGCTTTCAGCGACCTTCAGGACCTGCTCGTTGACTTCGTCATCCGAGATGTCGATGACTTCGCGCGTAACCTTGATGCCCTTGACGGACTTCAGCTCGATCGGCGGCAGAACTTCGTAGGAGAGCGTGAATTCGAAATCCTGCTGGGCGGAGAGGATCTTGTCGGCTTCGTCCTTGTCCTCGGTCATGGCGATTTCCGGCTGGGTGGCCGACTTTTCGCCGCGGCTGGACAGGATGGCAGCCGGCTGCTCGCGGACGATCTCGTTGACGAGCTCGGCCATGATCGACTTGCCATAGACCTTCTTCAGGTGAGCAGCGGGGACCTTGCCCGGACGGAAGCCGTTGATGCGGACCTTGTCCTTCACGTCGGCAAGACGCTCATTCATCTTGTCTTCCATGTCCTTGGCCGGGATAACGACCTTGATTTCGCGCTTCAGCCCTTCAGCGAGCGTTTCGATAACCTGCATGTCTTCCTACCTTCATGTCGTGGCGGCCGTGCCCAGACGCCGTTCGTTTCTATGAGCACGACGCCGGCAGCGTGCCGCGCGTGGCTTTTCCCAATTCCTGCATCATTCCACCCAAGGGGGAACGGCACTCGCTTCCGGGTATCTGGCCAACCTTGCGGTCGTCCGGGACAACTAAATTCTTAGTCTCCCCCTGCAAACAGCCTGGTGCGGGTAGAGAGACTTGAACTCCCACGCCTTGCGGCACCAGAACCTAAATCTGGCGTGTCTACCAATTTCACCATACCCGCGTTCACAGAACCGCATGCCTATGCCTGCGCATGAGGCCTTCCGGAGCGCGGCGTCTCTATATCACCCGATTTGGTCGAGGCAAAGGAAAAATGAACGTCCAATGACAGGGGAAAGCCGCCCTTCCCCAAAGGGTTCGAGGATCAGTAAAGCGGCTCTTCGTAAACCGGCTTGCCGTCGACGAGCAGGCTGCGGATCTGTGCGCCTCCCGATGGCGAGACGCGCACTGATATGGCGACGTTGCCGTCATTGCGGGCCTCTTCGATCGGCTTTCCCTCGCCTTCCGGAACGTAGTAGCGCTCGATGCCGTATTCGACACGGATGCTGTCGATGGCGCTAGGTCCGCTGCTGTAGAACGGCAGGCTGCGCAGCACCACGGTCTCCGGCTGCGGCGGCAGCGCCTGGAAGGATGATTCGACGATCGTCCAGAAACCGTCCGGCTGCCTCTTCAGCCGGACCCACAGTGTAAGCTCGCCAGGCTCGGCCGGAATGCCGCCGGCAATGGTCTGCACCGGCACCGAAGATATGTCGTAGTTCAGGATGACATAATCACCGCGCAGAAAATCGCGCGGGTCGACGGGAGCCGTTTTCAGCAGCACCTCGGCGCCGTCACGCAGGATCGAAGCCCGGCTCTGAATGATCGTGCCGAGGATCAAGGTCTGCAGGCCGGCGACGATGATCGCCGAAATCAGATAACCCTTGCCGGACTGAAGTCTTGCCACGAAGGAGGTCATGCGCGCTCCTCCCGTGCATGAGCGGAAAAGCGCCGCTCGAGACGGATCACGATCCAGGCGACCAGCGCCACCACGAGGCCGGAGAAGAGGAAGAGGCTCGACGTGCCGAGGATCGAGCCAATGGTGACGGAGGCAAGATAGAGCATCTCAGCTGCGAAGGTCAGATAGGCGAGATAACGGACAGCGCCGTTGTCTCTGCCATGCAGGACGATCGCCAGGACGGAAGCCGCAAGCGTCACCACACCGAGCACTGCCAGCCGCCAGCCGCTCTCGATTTCGATATGCAGCAACAGGAAGCCGATCGCGGCGATGAGGAAGCTGTAGAAGGCCGGAGCCGCGCCGGCGCTTCGGACGAGATAGGCAATCTGCGTCATCGGCGCCGCCGTCAGGACGACGCCCGCAATACCGCCGATCGCGAAGGCGAGCGCAACGGTGATTTCCTCATGAAGAGTATAGAGCCAGGCGAGCCAGCCGATCAGCAGCAGATAGGCGAGATGCCGGGCGCGCTCGGCGCCGGTGTAACGCACCAGCCCGATCACGATCGCCGCCATGACCGGCGCCATCCAGGGATCGAGCCCGATCCAATGATTGTCGTTACCCTCAAGATAGACGGCGAAGGACGCCCAGGAGAGGAAGCCGGCGACGACGACGACGGCGCCCGAACGGAACAGGATCGCCGAGACCGTCGCGATCGCAAACCAGAGATACATCACCGTCTGCTGGTCGCCGGAGAGGTGATACATCTGCCCGACTAGCGAGATGGCGCCGCCGAAGCTCAGCGCGCCGATGACCAGCAAGCCGCTCGCCGCCGCGGACGCGCCACGGGCGAGCATCAAGGCGGCGGCGATGTGCACGGCCCAGATCAAAGCAAGGATGGCGCCCACGCGCACCAGACGAGGGATAGCCTCCCAGTTGGACGCGACGACCAGCAGGACGGCGGCCGCAAGCAGCACGGCCGCCAGCGCCATCAGCACCCGGCCGAGGCTGAAGCTCGCAGGGCGGCTGTCATATTCGGCGAGAAGCTTGGCCGCCGTTTCCTCTCCGAGCAAGCCCTTGCCCACCCAGAGCGAGAGATCCCGCTGCAATCTGCCGCGATACATGTTCCACCCCTCATTTCCGCAACACTTGCACGGCGTTGCGGCTTCCGTCGTTATAGACGCAGCACAGGCCTTCGCAAACGCCCTCGCGACAAATATGCAAAATCCTCATTGGTCTAAATTGGGGCGAGTGTTAACCGGCCGCTAACGTCAGTATTGCTAATATAGCTGCATGTCCGGAGAGGCATGCGCGTGACGCATACCCCTCATGAATTTATTGCACTGCAAAAAACTCATTAGTCATACTATTTATTGACTCACCAAAGCACGGGGATGGCGCCCCGGCCCGGCTCCGCCGGATGCCCGCGGATTTGGTTTCCGTGACGAGATTCGCAGCTGTGCACTCCTCCTCCCAAGCGCGCTGCGATAGACTGGCAACAACTCCTCCTCCCAGTTGCCAGTCACTTTAATGCGCCCGCCGGATCCTCCCCCGGCGGGCGTTTTATTTGATTAACGCATTGGCCGTCCAAGGACTTTCGTCGCCTGACACAATCGCGCCACGGTAGCGACAACCCCGAGTGGCCGATCGGTCGGACGAGCCCAGGCCAGAACGGAACGCGTTGTCCAGGTGATGGAGCAGCCGAAACGTCCCGAAAGGCGGGATTTCGCGTAGCGACGCTTCGATGAGCACGTCGTCCAGTCGACTTCCCAGGAAACCATTCTGCCTATTCGTTGACCAGAAAGCGGTAAGACCGTGTCAAACATACCGAAAGCATTGCATACTTCGCATAGGTGATCTGAAAACTTGGCTGTTTTCCTCTTCCGCGCTGCAACATATATTCCAGTCATCAAATAGAGGTCAGCGCCGATGGGTGGCTGCTGGCAGATGAAATCCTCGGAAAGGGGCTCAACATGAACATCACTCGCTCTTTCAACAACTGGCGCAAATATCGTCAGACCGTCACCGAACTCGGCCGCATGAGCAACCGCGAATTGCACGACCTCGGTATCGACCGTTCGGACATCCATCGCGTCGCTCGCGAAGCTTCTTCGCGCTAATTCAAGGCGATCGCTGCTTCCTCCCAGGCAGTATCGTCCTCGATCGAAACGCCCGCTGTATCCCAGCGGGCGTTTTCTTTTTGTCTGCGTGCAACCTCCAACGATTGCATGTTTTCCGGCTTCCTTAGCCCGCTCAAAAAATATTCACCGCTCATTTTGAGAGCATCATAGTGCACAATTGCATGGCAGACGCCTTTTATTTGCACTGCACAATGGGACTGAGATCGCCTATATAAACATCAACCGCAGAGAGATAGCGATCCCGCCATCCAGCGGACACTTGTTTGAGGAAAAAGACCATGAACCCGATCCGCATTGCAAAAAGCTGGCTCAGCTACCGCCGTACGCTTACCGAACTCGGCAGCCTGTCCAACCAGACCCTGTCCGACATCGGCGTCAGCCGCTACGACATCCGCAATATCGCATCCCGCTCGTTCCGCTAATAGCGGGCGTTAATACGAGCGCGATGCTTCCAAGACGGCGCCATGAGGCGCCGTTTTTGATTCCAGGTGTTGGATCACATCTGCCGACATGATATCAGCCCGGGATGAACACGATCTCCTCCTATTCTCCCATTCATGTCGTCGGCGGCGGGCTTGCCGGTTCGGAAGCCGCCTGGCAGATCGCCAGTTCCGGCGTCCCGGTCATCCTGCATGAAATGCGCGGTGTGCGCGGCACGGATGCGCACAAGACCGATGGCCTGGCCGAACTGGTCTGCTCCAATTCCTTCCGCTCCGACGATGCGACCAGCAATGCGGTCGGTGTCATCCACGCCGAGATGCGCATGGCGGGCTCGCTGATCATGGCCGCGGCCGATCGGCATCAGGTGCCCGCGGGCGGCGCGCTCGCCGTCGATCGCGACGGCTTCTCCGAGGCCGTCACTAAGGCAATCCACGACCATCCTCTCATCACCGTCGTACGAGAAGAGATCACCGGCTTGCCGCCGCGCGACTGGGATCTTGCCATCGTCGCCACCGGACCTCTGACGGCGCCGTCGCTCGCAAGCGCCATCCAGGCGGAGACCGGTAAAGAGTCTCTCGCCTTCTTCGACGCCATTGCGCCGATCGTCTATCGCGAGAGCATCGACATGGATATCTGCTGGTATCAGTCGCGCTACGACAAGGTCGGCCCCGGCGGCACCGGCAAGGATTACATCAACTGCCCGATGGATGAGGCGCAATACAATGCCTTCGTCGATGCGTTGATCGCAGGCGACACTGTCGGCTTCAAGGAATGGGAAGGCACGCCCTATTTCGACGGCTGCCTGCCGATCGAGGTGATGGCCGAACGCGGCCGCGAGACGCTGCGCCACGGCCCGATGAAGCCGATGGGGCTGACGAATGCGCATAACCCGACGGTCAAGGCCTATGCCGTCGTGCAGCTGCGGCAGGACAATGCGCTCGGCTCGCTCTACAATATGGTCGGTTTCCAGACGAAGCTGAAATATGGCGCGCAGGCTGAGATCTTCCGGCTGATCCCTGGCTTGGAAAATGCCGAATTTGCCCGTCTCGGCGGCCTGCACCGCAATACCTACATCAATTCCCCCACCCTGCTCGATCCGTCGCTGACGCTGAAATCGCGCCCAGGCCTACGTTTCGCCGGCCAGATCACCGGTTGCGAGGGTTATGTGGAAAGCGCCAGCGTCGGGCTGCTGGCCGGTCGTTTCGCCGCCGCCGAACGCAAGGGTGAGGCGGTCTCGCTGCCGCCGGCAACGACGGCGCTCGGCTCGCTGCTCGGCCATATCACCGGCGGACACATCGTCACCGACGAGGAGCCGGGCAAGCGTTCGTTCCAGCCGATGAACATCAATTTCGGGCTGTTTCCGGAGCTTCAGCCCGGTTCGATCGTCAAGCCCGAGGGCGTCAAGCGCTTCCGCGGCAAGGATAAGACGATCATGAAGCGGCAGTTGATCGCGCGCCGCGCGCTTGCCGACTGCGCTGCCTGGCTCGGCCAGAATTCGCCGCTTGCCGAAAGCGCCTGAGCAGCCGCTCTACTGTTTGTTGGCCGCGGAAATATGGCCGGATGGCAGGTCCTTATCCGGCTCGGCGATGTAATTGCCGAGCAGCCAGAGCGCAACTTCCGAGGCCTCCTTGGCGGAAGCGAACTCGAAATCGCCGTTATGATGGGCCGCATCGAGGAAATCGATCACCAGCCCCCTGCCCGTCTTCGAGCTGACGACGCGCACGCGGCCGGGCTCGATCAGATGGCATGCGAAATGGCGTGACATATTGCGCATGACGCCTGCCTTGTTGTCATGCAGGCGCACGAAGATCGCCTGGCCGTTTTCCGTCGCCTGCAACTGGCGGATCGCCTCGTTCGGAAAGGCGCGGCCGAATTCGATGATGGCGAGGCCCGTGTCGTGCAGGCCGTCTTCCTTGTTCTGCGCGGCCATGCGCGTCACCACGAAGGCAAAGAAAATGACGATGGCGAAAAGAACACACCAGACGATAATGCCCACGCCGAGTCTCCGTTCATAAGGGTAGCGGTTCCAGCCTTGTAACGCGCGAGACTTGCGCGAGTTTGACCGGTATCAGATTTTTCTGCGGGCTGCGGAGAGCGCCATGCGGAGCTGACGGCGCCATTGCGGCGGCTGCAGCGGCCGGTCGAACAGCAAGTGCCCCCGCTTCTGGGCCTTCAGGAGCACCGGTTCGGCAAGTGTTGCCGGCAGGAAGGCTGGAAAAACGGCCGGCGCGATCGGCCCCGCTCCCCTCGCCTTTACCAGATGCTCCCGGCCGAGACCGGCAAAGGCTTCGATGGCGGCAGAGATACGCGGCTTGTCTTGCCCGGCGAGAAAGGCATCGCGGTCGAGACCGGTCGCCGAGAGGATCTGCAGCGGAATATAAACCTGACCACGGCGGCGATGCAGCGGCATCAGCAGCAACAGGCCCGCAACCGCCTGGGCGACGCCGGCATGGCCGGCGGCAGTGGCCGATCGGGCGGCCTCCTCCGGCGAGAGCACGAGGCTTGCGAGCTGGATCAGGGCGGATGCCGTCTCGCCGGCGTAGCCTTCGAGCGAAAGGCGCGTTTCCATCGGATCGTCGTAGAGATCGAAGGTGCGAGCCTCGATCATGTCGATCAGCGTCTTGCGCGGCAGGCGATGGGTTTCGATCGCCGTCAGAAGTCCGGCGGCGACGGGATTTGCCGCCGTCGAGCCATGCGCGCTGCCTTCCAGCAGGTCGCGCCAATATTGCATGCGCACCTCTCCCGGCAACGGCTCGTGCACGAGATCGCGGACACGGGCAAGCTCGGCATTGAAGGCATAAAGGGCGGCAAGCGCGCCGCGCTTTTCCTCCGGTGAGAGAAGGCAGGCGAGATAGCGGTCGCGATCATTGTCGCGCAGCATCGCCAGGCAGATGTCCTGGTTCGTCGCAATAGCGGCTTCCGTCATCGTCAGACCGCAATCAATGCCGCGGCAACGGCGCGCTGCTCCGCGAGCATGATGTTGAAGGTGCGCACCGCTGCACCCGTGCTCATCGGATCGGAGGCGATGCCGCGCGCCTTCAGCGCCTGCTTCAATTCCTCCGGCAGACGGCGGAGTTCGGTTCCGGTGCCGACGAGCAGAACCTCGATATCATCAGCCTCATCCAGCACGCGGCGGAAATTTTCGGCCGAAAGCGGCTTCGACATATCCATGTCCCAGCCGTGAATGCCGGAGGGCAGGCAGAGGATCGAGCCGCGATGCGACATGTCGGCAAAGCGGAAGCCGCCATTGCCGTAGGTATCGATCGGGGCGCGGCCGGGAAAATGCGCCGCGCGGATTTCTATGCCTTTTGCCATATTTTTAAACCACCGTGCCGGATCTTACACCAGCATCCGTCTTGTTGCTCTCTTCTCCATCCGGAGCGTCCGGCCGCAGCCGGAAGACGATCAATACAGGAGCGGCGATATAGATCGAAGAGAAGGTGCCGAGCGCAACGCCGAAAAGCATCGCAAAGGAGAAGGAGCGGATGACTTCGCCGCCGAAGAGACACAGCGCCAGCAAGGCGAGCAGCGTGGTCGCCGCAGTCAGGATGGTGCGCGACAGCGTCTGATTGATCGAGGCATCGATCAGGATCGGCAACGGCATCTTCCTGTATCGCTGGAGATTTTCGCGCATACGGTCATAGACCACGACAGTGTCGTTGAGGGAATAGCCGACGACGGTGAGCACGGCGGCGATGCTCGTCAGGTTGAACTCGATGCCGGTGAGCACGAAGAGACCGAGCATGATGATGACGTCATGCAGCGTGGCAATGATGGCGCCGACCGCGAACTGCCATTCGAAGCGAATCCAGATGTAGACCAAAATCGCCGCAAGGGCTGCCAGCACGCCGAGCGTCGCCATCAGCGTCAGCTCGCCAGAAATGGAGGGGCCGACGACCTCGACGCGACGGAAATCATAATCGCTCTCGAGCTCGCCGCGCACCAGCGTCGCCGCCGACTGCTCGGCATTCTCACCACCGCCCTGGGAGGCGATGCGGATTCGCGCATTCGACGGCCCGCCCGTGGGCTCGACCCTGACATCGCCGAGATTGAGGTCGTTGAGGCGCGAACTGAGATCGGCGATGTCGGCATTGCCCTGCTTCGCCGTGACCTCGATGAGCGAGCCGCCGGTGAAATCGATGCCGAGATGCAGGCCGACGGTGGCAAAAGCTGCCATGGCGATCAGCGAGACGACCGCCGACGTCGTAAAGACATAGCGGCGTATCCCCATGAAGCGAATATTGGCGTGTTCGAAAAGATGCGTCAGGACGCTCTTCGGCAGATGCCGGGGGTGACGTCGCCGCAGCCAGACGGCGACGATCGAGCGTGTCAGCGTGAAGGCCGTGAAGACGGTCGTCAGGATACCGACCGCCAGCGTTACCGCGAAACCGCGGATGGATTCACTGCCGAGGAAGAAGAGGATGACCGCGGCGATGAAGATGGTGACATTCGCATCGACGATGGTTGCGAATGCGCGCGAAAAACCACGGTTGACGGCCTCGGCAAAGGAATGGGTAGCCTTTTCCTCTTCCCGAATGCGCTCGTAGATCAGCACGTTCGAATCCACCGCCATGCCGACGATCAGCACGATGCCGGCAATGCCGGGCAAGGTGAGCGTCGCGCCGGCAAGGCTGAGCGCCGCCACGATGAGGATCAGGTTGAAGAAGAGCGAGACCACGGCGATGGCGCCGAGGATGCGATAGAGCGTGATCATCAGCGCCGCGACCAGCACGACGGCGACGAGACCGGCAATGAGACCGGAGAAGATGGATTCTCCGCCAAAGCTCGGGCTGACGCTGCGCTCCTCGACGCTCGTCAGCGTCGCCGGCAAGGCCCCGGCGCGCAGCATCACCGCAAGGTCGCGAACGCCATCCTCGGAGAAATTCGCCGAAATCCGGCCCTCGCCACCGGTAATCGGCGCTTCGATGCTTGGTGCCGACATCACCTGGTCGTCGAAGACGATGGCCAGGTGTTTGCCGACATTCCGCCCCGTCACCTCAGCCAGCCGCGCTGTGCCTTCCGCGTCGAGACGATACGCGATCGACGTGTCCTGCGTCTGCGGGTCGATGACCGGCTCGATATGCACCATGTTACCGGCCGTGGCGAAAGCGGTGCGGTCGACGAGATAGGGAACCGGCGGATCGTCCAGCGAATAGAGGACCTCAGAGGTCACCGGCCAGCGGCCGTTCAGCGCCTCCTGTCCGGACATACTTTCATCGATCAGATGAAAGGAAAGCTTGGCCGGCTGGTTGAGAAGATTCTTCAATCGCTCCGGATCGACCGCTCCCAGCACCCGCACGACGATCCGGTCGGCGCCATCGGGACGGACGATGAAATTGTCATAGCCGAAGCCCGCGATGCGGCGGCTGACGATCTCGAGCGAACGGGTCTGGGCGGAGGCGATGTCGGCGGCAATGCCTGCATCGGAAATCTGTAGCGAAAGCTGCCCGTCCGCGCCCTGCTGAAGCGCCATGTCCGGTCCCGAATGCCCATCGGGTGCCGTCAGAGGCTTCAGGAGGTCGACCGCCTTCTGCGTCTCGGCCGGATCGGTGATCCGCACCGTGACGGTCTGGTCGTTGCCGGTCAGCCCGGTATAGCGGATGCCCGCGCCGCGCAGTGCGTTGCGCACATTTGCGACGGCCTCTTCCAGCTGGTCCTTGACGATATCGGACCGCTCGACCTTCAGAACGATATGCGAGCCGCCCTGAAGGTCGAGGCCGAGCGTCATACGGTCATGCCGCAGCAGGGCCGGCAGAGAGGCACGCTGCGCCTCAGTCAGCAGATTGGGCGCAGCGACGATGATCGCCGCAAACGCGACCAGCCAGATCAGAAGTGTTTTCCAACGGGAAAAATGCAACATTCTCTCGACGATCTTCCGATCCGGCGGTCCTGCCGTTATCGCTTATTATGCCGCGTCGGCCTTAACAGGTTCACCCTTGACGCGAACATCGGAAATGCCGCTGCGGACGATGCGCACGCGAACGCCTTCTGCAATCTCGACTTCCAGTTCCTTGTCGTCGACGACCTTGGTGACCTTGCCGACGAGGCCGCCGCCGGTCACGACCTGATCGCCACGACGGATCGCCTTCAGGGTTTCCTCACGCTTCTTGGCCTGGGCGCGCTGCGGGCGGATCAGCAGGAAGTACCAGACGACCATCAGCGGCACGAACAGGATGATCATTTCGAAACCGGAGCCGCCGAATGCCGATGTGGTGTCGGTCGCGCTCTGCGCGAATGCCGGGGTGATGAACATGCTAAACTCCTCAGGCTTGGGCGGCGGAACTCCGCCTCTCTTTTCAGGTTGCCGGACTATAGTTACGGCTTCGATGAATGCAACAGAAACAGCCGGAAACCGTACCGATTCCGCTGCCTCATAACCTTTCCGGCTTTAAAACGCCATGCTAGGCCGCACGGAAAGACCAAAGTGGATTGCCGCAGCGAAAAACAGGAGGCTTGCGTGACCGAGGAAATCAACACCGTCCTGCTTGCCGAAATCAAACGGCTGGCCGACGCGGTCGAGCGTCTTGCCGGACCGGCGCCAGCCGTCAACGACTGGGATGCCGCCGACTGTTTCGTCTGGGCGCCGCTGCGCCAGCATCTGCAGCCGGTCAAGCGGCCCAACCGGGTGGCGCTGAAGCTCATCCGCGGCGTCGATCACGTGCGCGATATCCTGCATGAGAATACGGTGCGTTTCGCCGAAGGCTATGCCGCCAACAACGTGCTGCTCTGGGGCGCGCGCGGCATGGGAAAATCCTCACTTGTCAAAGCCGTGCATGAGGATGTCAGGGGCGAAAGCGGTGTTGCGTTGAAGTTGGTGGAAGTTCATCGCGAGGATATAGCGAGCCTCCCCACCCTGCTCGATCTCCTGAAGGACACGCCCTACCGCGTCATCGTCTTCTGCGACGACCTCTCCTTCGATCACGACGACACCGCTTACAAGTCGCTGAAGGCAGCGCTCGACGGCGGCGTCGAAGGACGGCCGGACAATGTGCTCTTTTACGCCACTTCAAACCGGCGCCATCTCCTGCCGCGCCACATGATGGAAAACGAGCAGTCGACGGCGATCAATCCGTCGGAGGCCGTGGAGGAGAAGGTTTCGCTGTCCGACCGCTTCGGCCTCTGGCTCGGCTTCCACAAATGCAGCCAGGAGGATTATCTTGGCATGATCGACGGCTATGCCGATCACTTCAAGCTCGGGCTCGAACGCGACAAGATGCATGCCGAAGCGCTGGAATGGGCGACGACGCGCGGCGCGCGCTCCGGCCGCGTCGCCTGGCAGTATATTCAGGACCTGGCCGGGCGCATGCGCGTCCATATCGACAGGGCCTGAAAGCCGAAGCGCGCCGCATGAACAAGGTTCGGTGCGACGCGCTTCAGCCATACTCAAGGCCTCGGGCATTGCAAGCAACACCCGAAGGCCGGTCAGCGTTTATCCAACGCCGCCATGTTTTACTCTCCCGCCGGTCCGTAGAGCGCAAGCCGCTCGAGAAGGACTCGCTGCCGGCCGGCGCTTTCGACCAGCAGACCTGTGTAGCGGTCGACGATCCGGTTGCGGTGGTTCGGGTCGGAGACGGCGGACAGCGCACCGATAATGGCCGCGACCTTTTCCGAGGTCTGCCGCAATTCGTCGAGCAGTGCAGACTTGTCGCCGATCTCGCCCACCACCCGCTTCGTCACCTTGCCGATTCCGGCTGGCGTGCGCCCGCCTACCGAGACGTACCCCTCGGGCAGATCGCCCTTGAGATTGGTGACGGACTTGAAGCGGATGACATCGAAGATCTGGTCGACCGCCTGCTTGGCGCCGGTCACACGCGAGGGATGATCGGTATCGGCGGCGGCGTGCGGCAGCAGTTCCAGCTTGCCCTTGTGGCGCTCTTCGAGCGGCAGATAGGGCAGCATCGGTCCGCTGAGCTTGCCCGTCGCGGCATCCTTGAAGAGGTCGGCGTCGATCGCTGCATGGGCGATCTTGCCGGAAGAAAGCGCTGCGTCGAGCGCACCGGCATCGACGACTTCGCCGCGGTCGTAATTGACCAGCACGGCGCCGTCCTTCATGGCGCCGAGAACCTTCGCATCGACGGTGCCGGCATTGGAGTAGATGCCGGTCGATGCGTCCAGCCGGCCGAGACCGATATGAACGGAGAGCACATCGGCACCGGTCGCTGCTTCGACGGGGTTTGCGGCATAGTCAAAACCTTCCGCCTCGATCCAGCGCTGGTGATGCTGGCGGGCGTAGATTGCCACCTTCATGCCGAAGGCCTTGGCGAGCTTGGCGACTTCGCGGCCGATATTGCCGTAGCCGAGGACGGCGATTTTCCGGCCCTCAAGCTTGGCGGTCGGGAAATCCTTGAGCTGGCGACCGGTATCGAAATCGCCACCGGCAACCATCTGATGCAGCCTGTCGACCGGCAGGTCGGGAACGACCTTGAGGATCGCCTTCACAGCCATCTGGGCGGTTGCCCGGCTGTTGATGCCGGGGGTGTTCATCAGCGGCGCCTCACCGCCTTCGCCGTTGCCTCCGCCCCAGGAGGCCGAACCCATGTTGCCGGTTCCCGCGCCGATACGCACGCCGCCGAGCGAGAAGACGGAAGCCTTCGGGATGAAGGTCGCCGCCGCGATCAAGGCGTCATACTGGCCCTTGTCCGTCTGCGGCAGGATTTCCGCCTCGGTGCTGAGATCGGGCTGATAGAAGAAATGGATGCGGCCCTTCTCCAGCGCCGAACCGTCGCCGATCGGGCCGACATGGAAAACACCACCCTTTTCCTCGATGTAGGCCCGGATTTCGCTGTGGTCGGGCTTGCCGTCCGCGCCGAGGCGCAGGCCGACCAGATCGGCGATCAGCACCTTGTAGGCGCGTTGCGCATCGTCCTTGCGGACCGCTGTTCCGGCCTTCGCGGAGGCGTCAAACGTGACGCCCTCTTTCGCAAGTTCCTCTTCGAGAACGACGATCTTGGCTCTGAGATAGGCATATTGCAGGTTTTCCAACAGCGCCACGACATCTGCCGGCTCGCGGATGCCGCCGACCCAGGCACGGTAGTCGCCAGGCGTTCCCGGGAACGCATTGACGTAGCGCGCCGCGTCGAGACCGGGCTCGAATTCGCCGTTCGGATGGGTGATGCCCTCGTAGCCGAGCAACTGCTTCGAGCGCGCAATGATGCGGGCGTGGATGGCGGGATCGGTGATGCCGGCATCCTCGATCTTCAGAAGCGTCACCGCAGCACCGCGCCGCTCGGCATCGGTGACGGTCAGCGACAGCAGCGGATGCGACTTCACCCACTCGTTGATCACCGCCCGATTGGCGGCGGAGCGCCGGTTGAGCTCGACAACCGAGCCGACCCGCGCTTCTGACTGCAGCAGGCCAAACGTGGTCTCGGCAAAGGCGAGCGCGCTGTAGGTGTTGATGACGCCGCCGAGCATGCGGTCTTCCCCGGCATCGTAGAACGGCCCGGCATCCACGGAGCGTTTGGCTGAAAGCGGCTGGCGCGCATCGATCGGCGGCGCGATCTTCAGCTGGCGCGGAATCGCCCAGGCTGGGTCCTGCTGGTTCTTCTCGACAAGCGCCAGGGCATGCGGCGTGAAGGAGGCGACGAAATATCCGGAGATCCCACCGATCGCCTTCTGGAACGGCATGAACAGGCAGCATTTTGCCATTACCGCATCGACCAGCTCGGGCTCCCAGGGCATGGCGCCGAGCATCGACGTGGCGTCGAATACCGCATGGCGGTTTGCCGGATCGCGGTCGATCCAGTTCAGCAGCTCGTGGATTTCGCGGCTCGTATACGCATTGGCGCCGGTGGTCTCGTGGCCGACGCCGACGAAGATCGACACGCCAAGATCGGAGAGCTCGGCCGCCGTCGGGATCACCCCTTCGGAAGCAGCGAAATGGATACGGCTCTCGCAGCCTTTTTCGGCGAAGCGCTGCATCTCGATCAGCTGCGTGGCCCAGGACTGACGGAAGAAGCCGGCCGCCCGGGACGGATCGCTTTCCGGGCGCGGCGTATCGACATAGACGCGCTGGTTGGCGTCGTTGGCATTCATCAGATGCTGGACGCAGACCGTATAGCCGCTGTGGCCGCCGCCGAGCCCCACCGCCATGCGGTTCGTCTTCGGGAAATGGAAGTAAGTGTGGATCGCCCGCATCATGTCGGTCAGGATTTTATCCGCCGGATAGCCGCGATGCATGCTGCGGGAAATCTCGGCGGTGGTGAATCCGCCGATATCGTTGCCCTTGTCGTCGAACTTGCGATAGGTCTTTTCGATCCAGGCATCGAAGGCGAGGCGCCGCAGCCGGCTGTCCACTTCGTCAGTGGTCGCATCCGTGATCGGGCCGACGCCGAAAAACGGGTTGGACGGCAGCTCAGGCGCACCCGAATTTGTCAGTCGGAGTGCTTCGAGACGCTGTTCCTGCATCTGGGCGATATTCGTCATGGGCTGCCTATCCGTTTTTAAAAAGGTCTAGGCATAGTGAATTGAACTTTTGGGAATGTAGACATCATATGCGCCGAACGTCAGGCAGAATGCGTCATCGGCCTCTGCCCAATGCCCGCAATGGGCGGATGCGACCGAAATTGCACTTCCCCAAATGACAAAAGCCCGGCGGATGGCCGGGCTTTTGCGCTTCCTGGTACGCTATACCTACTCCAGGAAAGTCATCGGATTGACCGGGGACGCGTCCTTGCGCACCTCGAAATGGACCTGCGGCTGCTTGACGTCGCCGCTCATGCCGGAGACGGCGACGGTCTGGCCGCGCTGGATCTTCTGGCCGCGGGCAACGCTCAGCGTATCGGCGTTGCCGTAGACGGTGACAGTGCCGTCGTCGTGGCGGACGAGAACCGTATTGCCCAGTTCCTTCAAGCCGTTGCCGGCATAGATGACGACGCCGTTTTCGGCGGCCTTGATCGGCGTGCCCTGCGGCACCGAGATATCGATGCCGTCGTTGCGGTTGCCGTTGACGTTGGCGCCATAGGCGGCAATCACCTGGCCGCGGACCGGCCAGCGGTATTTGCCGATGCCGGTCGATTCCGGGGCCGCGGAGCTCACGTCAGACTTCTTCTCGACATCGTCGACGGTCTGGGTGGCAGCCGGCGCCTTGTAAGGCGCGGGCTGAACGGAAGCCGTCTCCTGCTGGGCAGGCGCCGGCTGAGCCGGCTTCGCATCGACCTTCTCAGCCGGGATCGAAGCGGTCTTCATATTATCGGCTGTGGCCGTCGGAATCTTCAGGGCCTGGCCGACGCGGAGCGAATTCGCCGAGAGATTGTTGGCAGCCTTGAGATCGTCGATATTGGTGCCGGTCGCCTTGGCGATCCTTGCCAGCGAATCCCCCTGCTTGACGACATAACTGCCGGCAGGCGCCTTCGGGTCCTTGCCGGCGCCGGCTGGAATCTTGCCGGTCGGATCGGCGCTCGCCATGGTCTTGTCGCGAGCGGAATTGGCGCCGGGAACGACGGCGACCTTCTGCTCCGGCGCCTTGGCAGGTTCCGGCATTTGGCCGGGCTTGGAAAGATCGGCTGCCTGCGACGCCGCCTTGGCGGCATTGCCGCCGTTGAGGGTCGGTATCAGGATCGCCTGACCAGGCTGGGCGGCAGATGCCGTCTTCAAGCCGTTAACGCGCAGGATTTCCTTTTCCGGAACACCGTAGCGTCTGGCGAGAGTAGCGGTGCTTTCACCCGGACGCAGCGTCACGGACGGGGCGTTGGTCCCCGACCAGCCGGAAACCTTCGGCGTCGTGCCCGTCGTCAGAGTATCAGGCGTTCCTTTCGGAGCGGCCGGAGCCACGAGGCGATGCTTTTCGGGCTGCGGAGAAGCCGGGAAAGGCTGGGCGAGCGCAACTTCCTTCTCCCGTTGGCGGGACGGCGCAACAGCCGTCGGGGCAGCAAGCTCGGAACGCTGCACCGAAACCGGCGCGGAAGCCATCCGTGCGCTTGAGTTCGACGTACGGATCGGATCGTAGCTCGGACGTGATGGATAAGACTGGCTCATCGCATCATTGCCGCCACCATAGCCCGGCTGGCTCGCAACGGCGGAGCCGCCGAGATCGGCGCGCGGCACCGGATCGCCCTGCGAGCCGCCGCTGCGCGGAATGGAACTGGTGGTGATCTGATCCTGCCCTGAGGAGGAAAACAAGCCGCCAAACCGTGTCACATCGGAACTGCAGCCTGTTGCGGCACTTGCAAGCAAGCCAACAACCAGAAGATTACTGGCCGACTTCCCGAACTTCGGCGAAAGACTGAAACGCATGACTCGACCCACTGAGAACGCAACCATTTGTGAGTCTATTAAAGCGCGTTAGTGTTACCACGCAGTTAAGATGCTGGAATCAGTGCGATATTTTTGAGAAGTTGCTAACCATAGCTTACGGGTGAAAAATCGCAGTGCTTAGAGCCTTTCCGGGTTAGATTGCACCATTCTGCCGGAGCAGGTTTTCGTCAGGGCAAAGGCGATTGGCGAAGGGCATACCTCCTGGTACGTCCGAGCCGATCGCCTTTGATCCTGGCGGAAACATGCCCGGCCCACCGGCCGCACCGCTTAGCCGTGGCGAAGCGATAAGTGCGTCCGGCGATTTTAGAGTCTTGCAGATTTGCCAGGCAAATCTGCGGGAGGGTTGGCTGAAACGGGCCGGCTGATCGGCCGGCCGGCTTGGCCGTAGATCTGGGCTACGACGCGCGCCGGCCGGTCGACCATCCGACTCCGTTTGAGCCAACAGAATGGTGCAATCTAACCCGGAAAGGCTCTAAAGCAGCGAGGCAAGGCGCGGAACGATCGGCAGATAAGGGGCTTCGAACAATTCCTCGCGTTCGAACCGGCTGCCGGTTTTCGTCAGCCGCACCATGCGGCACTCGTTTTCGGAAATCATCAGCGGCGCGATCATCGAACCGCCGGAAACGAGCTGATCGGTATAAAAGCGCGGCATAGAATTGAAGGCCGCCGTCACCAGAATGCGGTCGAAGGTGCCCTCCCCCTGCATGCCGGCGCTGCCGTCGGCATGGCGGATGACGACGTTGCGCAGGCTGAGCGATTCCATGCGCCGTTGCGCGGCTGATGTCAGCGTCTTGTAACGGTCGATGGACAGGACGCGCTCGGCGAGCCGGCCCATGACGGCGGCGGTGAAGCCGCTTCCGGTGCCGACTTCCAGGACACGCTGGCCCGGCTTGAGTTTCAGGTGATGCAGAATGCGGACGGCAAAATCGATGCCTTCGAGGAAGGAGCCGCATTCGATCGGTATCGTCCGGCTCGAATAGGCATCGTCGGAAAATTGCGCCGGCACGAAGAGCGAGCGCTGCGTCTGCTCGACCGCCGTCAGCAGGTCGAGGTCGGAGATGCCTTCGGCACGCAATCTGAGGACGAGCGCCGCAAAGCCCTCCTTCTCCGCCAGTCTTGCCGTCAAACCTGTGCTCCGTATCCCAATGCCCGCGCCACGCGGTCCGTCACGGAATAATCGGTCAGATCCAGTTTCAAAGGCGTTACCGAAATCTTGTTATGCTTCAAGGCGTGAATATCGGTGCCCTCGATAAAGGCGCCGGCGCGTTCGCCGAACTTCAGCCAGTAGTAAGGGAAACCCCGGCCATCGGAGCGGGCGTCGACCTGCAGATTGAAGGCAAGCTTGCCCTGCATGGTCACTTCGGCGCCATCGACGTCCTCGGGACGGCAGTTCGGGAAGTTCAGGTTGAGGAAGGTGCCCTCCGGCAGGTCGAGCACCATCAGCTTTTCCAAAAGGACCGGCGCATGCATCTCGCAGACCTCCCAGGGCACAATGCGCGCACCATCCTCGTAGAGATAGGCCTGGCTCAGCGCGAAGGAGCGCACGCCCTGCATCGTGCCCTCGATGGCGCCGGCGATCGTTCCGGAATAGGTCACGTCGTCGGCAACGTTCGAGCCGGAATTGACGCCGGAGAGAACGAGATCAGGCTTGATGTCCATCACCTGCTTGATGCCCATGATGACGCAATCGGTCGGCGTACCGCGCAAGGCGAAATGCTTGTCGGAAACCTTGCGCAGCCGAAGGGGTTCGGAAAGGCTCAGCGAATGAGCAAGGCCGCTCTGGTCGGTCTCGGGCGCAACGATCCAGACGTCGTCGGACAGTGTGCGCGCGATCCGCTCCAGCGCGGCGAGGCCTTCGGCATGAATGCCGTCGTCATTCGTAAGCAGGATGCGCATCGCCTCAGGCCGCCCGTTCGATTCTGGTCAATCCGCCCATATAAGGCAGCAAAACGTCCGGAATCGTGACGGAACCATCCTCATTCAGATAATTTTCGAGGACGGCGATCAGGCAGCGGCCGACGGCGGTGCCGGAGCCGTTCAGCGTATGGACGAATTTATTGTTCTTGTCGTCCTTGCCGCGGTAGCGCGCATTCATCCGCCGGGCCTGGAAATCGCCGCAGACTGAGCAGGAGGAGATTTCACGGAAGGCATTCTGTCCCGGCAGCCAGACTTCGAGATCGTAGGTCTTGCGCGAGCCGAAGCCCATGTCGCCGGTGCAAAGGGTCATGGTGCGGAAATGCAGGCCGAGGCGCTTCAGCACCTCCTCGGCGCAGGCCGTCATGCGCTCATGCTCGGCAATGGAGCTTTCCGCGTCGGTAATCGAGACGAGTTCGCACTTCCAGAACTGGTGCTGGCGGAGCATGCCGCGGGTGTCGCGGCCGGCGGAACCTGCTTCCGAGCGGAAGGACGGCGTCAAAGCCGTGAAACGCAGCGGCAGTTTCTCCTGATCGAGGATTTCCTCGCGCACCAGATTGGTGAGCGTCACCTCGGCCGTCGGAATGAGATAACGGCCATCCGTGGTCTTGAAGAGATCCTCTTCGAACTTCGGCAGATTGCCGGTTCCAAACAGCGCCTCGGCGCGCACCATCAGCGGCGAACTGACTTCGGTATAGCCGTGTTCGCTGGTGTGAAGATCGATCATGAACTGGCCGAGAGCACGCTCGAGCCTGGCAACCTGTGCGGTCAGAACCGTGAAGCGCGAGCCGGAAAGCTTGGCGGCGCGCTCGAAATCCATGTAGCCGAGCGCCTCGCCGATTTCGAAGTGCTCTTTCGGCGTATGGTTCCAGCGCGGCTTTTCGCCGACGATGCGGGTAACGACATTGCCGTGCTCGTCCTTGCCGACCGGAACGTCGTCCAAGGGCACGTTCGGGATGCGCGAGAGTGCGTCGTTGAGCTCGGCAGAGAGCGCGCGCTCCTCCTCCTCGGCGGCCGGCAGCGTCTCCTTGATGTCGGCGACCTCGGCCTTCAGCTTTTCGGCAAGCTCGGTGTTCTTCTGCGCCATGGCCGCGCCGATCTCCTTGGAGGCGGCGTTGCGGCGGGAGAGCAGATCCTGTGCCTTCTGCACGGCGGAGCGGCGCTTTTCATCGAGGGTGACGAGACTCTGGGCCAGAGGCTCCGCACCGCGCTTGGCAAGGGCGGCATCGAGCGCTTCGGGATTCTCACGGATCCATTTAATATCGAGCATCGTCGTTCCAACTCGTTGCAATAGAAATGACCGGCCAGAGAAACCGGCCGGACAGGAAACGGCAGACCTCAGGGAAAGTCCGGAACCGGTCAGACACTGTCCGTCTTGGCGACGTCGGAGGAACCAGAAGCCTCTTCAAGTGCCTGTTGGGAACGCTGACGCTCCACGAGTCGTGCCGCGTAGATGGAAATCTCGTAGAGAAGGATCGTCGGTATCGCAAGGCCGATCTGGGACATCGGATCGGGCGGTGTCAGAACCGCGGCCACGACGAAGGCGAGCACGATGGCGAATTTGCGCTTTTCGGCGAGCCATTGCGACGTGAGCAACCCGACGCGGGCAAGAAGCGTGGTAATCACAGGAAGCTGGAAGACGAGGCCGAAGGAGAAGACCAGCGTCATGATCAGGCTCAGATATTCCGAAACCTTCGGCAGGAGCGAGATCGCTACCTCATCATGGCCCGGCGCCTGCTGCATCGACAGGAAGAACCACATGACCATCGGCGTGAAGAAGAAATAGACGAGCGCCGCGCCCAGGAGGAACAGAATCGGGGAAGCGATCAGGAACGGCAGGAAGGCCGCCCGTTCATTCTTATAGAGGCCCGGGGCGACGAACTTGTAGATCTGCGCGGCGATGATCGGGAAAGCGATGACAAGGCCGCCGAACATCGCAACCTTCACCTGCGTGAAGAAGAATTCCTGCGGCGCGGTGTAGATGAGCTGCGCCTTCTCGACATCGAGATTGGCCCAGCTGACGGCGAGCTTGTAGGGATAGACCAGGTAATTGAAGATGTGCTTGGCGAAAAAGAAGCACACGATAAAGGCGATGAAGAACGCCCCGATCGACCACATCAGCCGCGTGCGCAGCTCCATCAGGTGCTCGATCAACGGCTGCGGCTTGTCTTCGATATCACCGCTCATGCCTCGTCCTTCTTCTCAGTCTGCGCCGGCGTCTTCGGCGTTGCGGGCTTCCTGGCCGCCGTCGTGCGTTTCGGCTTTTCTACAGGCACGGCAACCGCGGCAGCGGCATCGGCCTTATCGGCAGCCTTGGCGCGCGGCTTGCGCTGCGCCTTCGGCTTGGCAGCAACCGTATCGGCCTGGACGGTCGCTGCGGCGACGGGTTCCGGCGCCGCTACGGGCGCCTGCACCAGCGGCGGCGTTTCCGGCAGGCTCATCGACGGCGTCGGGGCGGAAACGGCGGACGGCGGCGCTTCGGTCTTGTTGTCAGGAGGCGTACTCGCCTTCTGCAGGTCCGCCTTGATCTCGTTGCCCATCTGGCGAAGGGGATTCATCGCCTCGCGCAGACTGTTGACCGGATTGAGCCTCTGGGCGTCACTGATCGTCTGGCGGACATCGTCAAGTTCGGCCTCGCGCAGCGCTTCGTCGAACTGCGCACGGAATTCACCCGCCACCTTGCGGGCACGCTGCGTCATCTTGCCGAAAGCGCGCAGCATCGGCGGCAAATCCTTGGGACCGACAACCACGATCAGTACGACCGCGATGACCAAAAGCTCGGTCCAGCCAATATCGAACATGCAAGGCTCCTGGACGGGAAGCGCGGGGGCTGCGCTTTTCCCGGACTTGGTTACTTCGTTTCGTCGGCCTTGTGATCGACGGTCTTCGCCGTATCAGGCGCATCTTCGTCCGTCATGCCCTTCTTGAAGCTCTTGATGCCCTTGGCGACGTCGCCCATCAGTTCCGGGATCTTGCCGCGACCGAACAACAACAGCACGATGACCAGAACGATAAGCCAGTGCCACATGCTAAAAGAACCCATTACGCTAACTCCCTGTTGTGATGTTCCCTAATGTAAGAATTTCCCACACCGTTTCCAACATCAAGCCCTTTGAACTGAGCTTAATGTCACGGTATCGCCCTTTGTGACAAGCCACAGACCCGCCGAAAAATGGTGAGCACCATTGTTTTCGCCATGCATGGCAAAAGCAAGACGAAGTCCTTCAATCTTCGGAGGTAGAGCGCGGGGCGAGCAACCCGAGTTCTTCGAGATCCATCTGGGTGATCGGGTCCTCGTCCTCGGTCAGCTCGTCGTTCATCAATGGCGAGGGAATATTGAAATTCGCCGGAATGCGGCCCGACAGCAGGCCCGCGCCCTTCAATTCTTCGAGACCGGGCAGATCGCGCAGCTCCTCGAGGCCGAAATGGTCGAGAAAGTCGCGCGTCGTGCCCAACGTCACCGGCCGGCCCGGCGTGCGCCTGCGGCCGCGAAAACGCACCCAGCCGGCTTCCATCAGTACATCGAGCGTACCGCGCGAGGTCTGGACGCCGCGGATGTCCTCGATTTCGGCACGCGTCACCGGCTGGTGATAGGCAATGATCGCCAGCACTTCCAATGCTGCGCGCGAGAGCTTCTTCACTTCGTTGTCGTCACGGCGGATAACGAAGGAAAGATCGGCGGCGGTGCGGAAGGCCCAGGCGCCCTCGACCTGGACGAGATTGACGCCACGCGGGGCATATTGCTCCTTCAGGCGCAGCATGATCGCGCGCACGTCCGCGCCCCTCGGCAGGCGCTCGGCGAGGAAGGCTTCGGAAACCGGCTGCGAGGAGGCGAAGACCAGCGCCTCGGCCGTGCGCTCGGCCTCGATCTCGGCCTGCAAGTCGCGGTATTCCCCTTCGAAATCCTCTTCGCTTTTCGGATCGATCAAGCCGGCCGCTCCTGTTCAACCACCTGCAGCGTGGCGTGCTTGGGGCCGCGACGCATGAAAATAGGCTGAAACGCCCCATCCTGGCGGATTTCCAGCTTGCCCTCCCGCACCAGCTCCAGCGAGGCGGCAAAGGCGCTGGCGATCGCCGTGACGCGTTCCTCCGGCCCTGCGAGATAACGCAGCAGATAATGCTCCATTGCCGTCCAGTCGCCGATCTCACCGATCATCTGGGTCAGCAATTCGCGGGCATCGGTCAACGACCAGACGTTGCGCCGCTCGATCGTCACCTGGGTGACTGCGTGACGCTGGCGCAGCGCCGCATAGGCGGTCAGGAGATCGTAGAGGCTCGCCGCGTAGGCGGATTGCTGCCGGTCGGGAATATGCTCCGGTGCGCCGCGGGCAAAGATATCGCGGCCGAGGCGGTTGCGGTTGACGAGACCTTCCGCCGCCTGGCGCATGGCTTCGAGGCGTTTCAGGCGAAAGGCGAGCGTCGCCGCCATTTCCTCGCCGGAAGGGCCGTCGTCCTTGATCTGCTGGGGTATCAGCAGGCGCGACTTGAGATAGGCAAGCCAGGCCGCCATGACGAGATAATCGGCGGCAAGCTCGATGCGGATGCGCCGGGCGCTTTCGACGAACTGCAGATATTGCTCGGCGAGTGCCAGCACCGAAATGCGCGACAGGTCGACCTTCTGGTTGCGGGCAAGATAGAGCAACAGATCGAGCGGGCCTTCGAAGCCGGCGACGTCGATCACCAGCGCCGGCTCGTGGCTGGCGCGCTCGGTGCCGTTATCCTGCCACAGCTTGTCCATCGGCGTTGCCGCCTGCGGACGTTCCGTGCCCTTGACCGTGTTCACTCAACTGCTCCCTTACGATCAGACCGTCGCAAACATCGCCTCGAACTCCGCCCTCGTTTCCGCTTCATCCGTCCCATCCGGCGCCGTGAAGCCTGCCTCCACCGCCTTTGCGCGGGCAAGCGACTGGCCAGCGAGTGGCGGAACATTTGCCACGACTTCCAGCATCTCGTCCATCTTGCCATTGCAATGCAGCACGATATCGCATCCGCCTGCAATAATATTCGCCGCACGTTGACCGATCGTGCCCGAAAGTGCGTTCATCGAACTGTCGTCGGAAAGCAGCAGACCGTTGAAACCGATATGCTCGCGGATGACGCCGTCGACGACCTTGCGTGAGGTCGTCGCCGGATTATCCGGATCGATAGCGGTAAAGACGAGATGGCAGGTCATCGCCATCAGCTCGTCCTTCATCGCGATGAAGGGCGGAAAATCATGGGCCTCCAGCTCATCGCGCGAGACCGTGACGACGGGCAGTTCCAGATGCGAATCCGCAAAGCCGCGACCGTGGCCGGGCATATGCTTCATCACAGGCAGCAGGCCGCCTGCCTTCAGCCCTTCGGCGGCCGCGCGGCCCATGGCGATAACGGTCCCGGGATCGCCGCCATAGGCGCGGTCGCCGATGACGTTACTGCTGCCCTCGACCGGCACATCGAGCACCGGCAGGCAATCGACATTGATGCCGAGGTTCAAAAGGTCGAAAGCGTGCAGGCGCGACATCAACCAGGCGGCGCGAAGCCCGAGCGCCGGATCGCGGCGATAGAGATCGCCGAGCGCCTGGCCGGAAGGATAACGGGAGAGAATGGGCGGGCGGATGCGCTGGACGCGACCGCCCTCCTGGTCGATCAGCACCGGTGCATGCCAGCCGACGCTGTCGCGCAGTTCGGCGACAAGATCGGAAATCTGCCCCGCTTCGGAGATGTTGCGCCCGAAGAGGATGAAGCCCCAGGGGCGCTCGCCCCGGTAAAAGGCTTTCTCTTCGGATGTGAGGGCAAGGCCGCTGCAGCCAAGGATCATCGCTTTTGATTCGGTCATGTGAGAATCATAGACCCGGTCCCGCCAAATGCGAGCAAGGTCACGCGCGATGCACAAAAAAGAGCGGCGGACCTATCCGGCCCGCCGCTCTTTTTGTTCAACGATCTGCCGTTACTTGGAAATCAGGCAGCTTCCGCCAGCCGCGCGATATTGTTCGCAGAGTGCCACGGCCTCATCCTTGGAGCCGGCCGGGATGCGGACACGGTAGAAAGTGCCCTTGCCGGCGATATCGGCCTTGCGGATCTCATGAGCGCGGCCACCAAGCACGCCGGCGAACTTCTTCGACAGGCTGGCGTAGGATTTGTTCGCTTCGTCTTCCGATGGCAGCGAGGCGATCTGGATGCCGTAGCCGCCGGCGGACGCCGCCTGCTGCGGCTTTGCGGCAGCCGGTGTAGCGGCCGCGACCTCAGTCGTCTTCGGCTGCTGTGCGGACGGGCGGACATTGCCCTTCTCGGTCACGGTGCCGACGATGTTGACAGGCTGTTCGGCCGGGCGGGCGATCGGAACCGGAGCGGTATCGGTGATCTCAGTGGTCTTGACCGGACGGACAGGCGCATCGGCCGGGGCAGCATTTGCGGCCGGCGTATCGACCGTTGCTACGGGCGTCGGCTGTGCCGGCGCGGCTTCGGCAGGTGCCGCGGAACGAGCATCGGCGGAAGCAACCTCGGCGCTTGCCGGGAAGCTTGCGGCCGATCCGCCGACCGGAGGCACGGCCGGAACCGACGGCGCAGCCGGGGTCGACTGGGCGGCCAAGGCCGGCTGAGCCTGCGGTGCCGCCTGGGCGGGCTGCGTCGGCTGATCGGCGGGCGCGAGTTCCTCGCGGGCAACCAAGGTACCATCCGGCTTGACGATCATCGTGCGGACCTTGCGCGGCGAAACCGACGGCGCCTTGTCGGCATCGCTTGCGGAACCGCTGTCGGCGCTGTCCTGGTTCGGCAGCAGACGCGGATCCTCCGTCTCGCCGACTGCGGTCGGCGTGATCTGATCGTTGGCGCCGGCGGTCTCGTCGTCCTCCGGCAGCGCTTCCGGTGTCAGCGTGCGCTGGACGACATCGACGGGCGCTTCATCGGAGGAAACGAGCGCTTTCTGCTTCGGCTCCTCGGCAGAACCCGCAACGCGGTCGTAGACGGCCTTGTCCTGGTTCGGCACGGTCTTGCCACCCGGGTTTTCCGGAACGACCTTGACCGGCTCCTTATCGGCAACGATCACGCGCGGTTCGCCCGATGCGACGATGCCGAGCCCTTCCCCGTTCCATACGGAGGAATAGACGCCATAACCGACGCCGGCGAAGACCACGAGCACGACGGCGCCGGCAAGCAGGCGGCGCATCGAACGGGCGCGGCTGAAATCAGCGGCCTGGCTTGCCGATTCGATGTGGACTTCGGAAACATTCTCACGACGCTCGACGGGTTCGCGCACGCTGCGGCGGAAATCCTCCTCCAGCGCCCGCTCGAAGTCATCGAGGCCATCGGCGATGGTGGGCTTGACCGGCTTTGCCGCGGCGGCGGCCGTATCGCGCACCGGCGCCGGCGTTTCGCGCGGCTTGGCGGGTTCGAAAAAGCTCGCGATTTCTGCATCGAGATCGAAGTCGAAATCCGCGGTTTTCGCAACAGGCGCAGGCTGCTCGACCGGCGGCAAGGCCGGCACGTGCATGTCGTCGACGGTCTCGGGACGATCCTCCGGATCGGAGATCATCGCCGGATCGAACGGCAGGTCTTCGGTCGTATCGGCAACCGGCGCCGCCCAGTTGAAGGCCGGAGCCGGAGCTGGAGCCGGCGGCTCCGGATTGAAGACTGGCGCGGGCTGCGCAGACGCGGCAGCAGCCTGCGGACGCGTGATCGGCTGGGGCGCTGTCACCGACGCCTGAGGTTCTGGCTGCGGCGCGGGCTCGACCGGCTCGGAAAAATCGAGATCGGAGAGTTCCAGTTCGATGCCGGCAAGATCCAGCTCGAAATCATGGCCGGCGAAGGGATCGTCGGCTTCCTGTACCGGCTGCGGCGCCCGGGAATAAACAGGCGCGGCAGGCTGCTGCGGAGCGACCTCGGCAAGCTGCGGCGCAATAGGCCTTGGGGCTTCAGCAACATAGGCTGGAGGCGGCTCGACCGGAGCAAACATGATCGGCTCGGGCTCAACAGGTGCGACGGCGACAACGGGCGCGGCCTCGATCGGCGCCGGCTGCGGCGCAACCGCCACCGGATTGGCACGCTTCATTACCGGGTTTGGCACGGGATAGCGCGAGACGTCGGCGAGCAGATCGTCAAGATCGAAAGTGCCGGCAGTGTGCGGTACTTCCGGAACGACTTCCGTCAGCGCGGCATCGGCCTGGATCTCGCCTTCGACGGCAGCGGCTATCAGATCGAAACCGGCATCGGATTCGAAATCCTCAAGCTCTTCCTCGATCTCGACGAATTCCTCGGCCTCGCCGGTCACTTCCGGCGCTGCCATCTCTTCATGGCGATCGAGTTCGGCGGGAAAGCCAAGCGACGGAGCCGCGGATTCGAATTCCTCGGAAGGCTCGACAGCGGCGACGGGCGCCGGCTGCTCGATTACGGGCTGCGGCTCGACCTCGGGAATATCCGCGAGCGACGCCTCGGCCACGGGCTCGACCTCCGGTTCGGCCGCCGGCTCCGGCTGAACGACCGGTTCCTCGCGTTTGGCCGCATGGAAATTGGCAAGCGGCAGCCTGATGCTGGCGGCCGACCATTGCGGCGCCTTGGCAGGCTGCGGCACTGACGAAACGGGTGCTGCGCCGATCGACAGCTCGAGCTCCTCGATCAGGTCGCGTGCACCGCCAAAGGCCGATTGCACCGGCGCTTCGAAAGCGGGATCGACGGCAAGCTGCTGCGGACCGGTTGCCCAATCGACAGCCTGCTCGTCCCAGCCCTGTGCGGCGGGTGCCGCCTCTTCGACGGAAGCGACGGAAACCGGCTCGGGAGCCGGTGCGATTTCAGCAACAGGGGCCGTGTCGAGAACGGGCTCGACATAATCCTCAGGCTCGATATCCCCAGCGACCGGCTCAGCCGGCCGGTCGAGTTCGCCAAGCGGACGCGGCGAATCGTAACGGTCGAACTCGCGCACAAGCTCGTCCTCGAGATCGAGGGCAGGCTCGCGCCGAGTGGCCTCGGTCACCGTATTCGCTGCAACACGCGGTTCGAAACCGACGATACGGGCAAGTTCGGCCAACGGATCGTCGTCAGCAAACAGATCGTCTTTTCCGCGCGTATCATACGCAAGTTGTTTCTCAGCCATGCCTATCCCACTCGCAAACGCCAACGCTCAAATGCCAGCGCATTGTGGGGAAATGGTGACGTTATCGCATTTCGTCAGGTGCGGCAGTGCCTGTAATGGCGAGTCCCGACTTCAAAACCGACGCGACGGCGTACACCAGCCCAAGTCTGGCAATACTTGATTCTCGGTTTTTATCATTAACAAATCGTAATTCCGGCTGATCTTTACCTTTGTTCCAGTGCGCGTGGAACGAACTGGCGAGGTCGTAGAGGTAAAAAGCAAGGCGATGCGGCTCCTGCGACTGGGCCGCCGCCTCGACCACACGCGGGAATTCGGCAAGCTTGGCGACAAGCTGCAATTCGGCCGGATCACCAATGCCAGCAACGGTTTTCGCGAGATCCTCGGGCGAAACATCGAGGTCCGGAAAAGCCTCCCTCGCCTGCCGGAAGACCGACATGCAGCGGGCATGCGCGTACTGCACGTAGAAGACGGGATTATCCTTCGACTGTTCCGTCACTTTGGCGAAATCGAAGTCGAGCGGTTCGGAATTCTTGCGGTAAAGCATCATGAAGCGGACCGAATCACGGCCGACTTCCTCGACGACGTCCCGAAGCGTGACGAAATCGCCGGAGCGCTTCGACATCTTCACGGGCTCGCCGTTGCGATAGAGCTTGACGAGCTGGCAGAGCAGCACCGTCAGCTTCGCCTTACCCTCCGAGACGCCGCGTGCAACCGCTTCCAGGCGCTTGACGTAACCGCCATGATCGGCGCCGAGCACATAGATCATCTCGTCGAAACCGCGGTCGAACTTGTTCTTGAAGTAAGCGACGTCGGCGGCGAAATAGGTGTAGGAGCCGTCCGACTTGATCAGCGGCCGGTCCATGTCGTCGCCTACCTCGGTCGAGCGGAACAGCGTCTGCTCGCGGTCTTCCCAGTCCTCGGGAAGCTGACCCTTCGGCGGCGGCAGCGTGCCCTTGTAGACGTAACCCTTGAAGGTAAGGTCGTTGATCGCCGTGCGGATGGCCGCCGCTCCATTGGCATGCAGGGTGCGCTCGGAAAAGAAGATATCGTGGTGGACGTTCAGCGCCGCCAGATCCTCGCGGATCATGACCATCATCGCATCGATCGTGCGGTCCTTGACGATCGGCATCCATTGGTCTTCCGGCATGTTGTGCAGCCGCACGCCGTAATCGGCGGCCAGCGACTGGCCGACCGGCACGAGATAGTCACCCGGGTAAAGACCCGAGGGGATCTCGCCGATCTTTTCGCCGAGCGCTTCGCGATAACGCAGGAAGACGGAACGAGCGAGCACGTCGATCTGCGAGCCCGCATCGTTGATGTAATATTCCTTCTCGACGCCGTAGCCGGCAAAAGCGAGCAGGTTGGCGAGCGCGTCGCCGACCACGGCGCCGCGGCAATGGCCGACATGCATCGGGCCGGTCGGATTGGCCGAGACATATTCGACATTGACCTTGCGGCCCTCGCCGAGCGTCGAACGGCCGTAATCCGTGCCGGCGCCGATCATCGAGGCAAGGACCCGCTGCCAGTAGCCGACGGAGAGACGGATATTGATGAAACCGGGGCCCGCGACCGAGACATCGGCGACGTCGGCATCCTCTTTCAGCTTGGCAATGATGACGTCGGCCAGCGCCCGCGGATTGCTTCCGAGCGGTTTTGCCAGCACCATCGCGGCATTGGTCGCAACGTCGCCGTGGCTCGCATCGCGCGGCGGCTCGACGGTGATGCGGCCGAAATCGAGCTCGGATCGCTTTTCCCTGACCAGATCGATCTGTTCAAGGGCGGTTTTGATCCTGGCTTCGAAGTCGGTAAAAAGGTTCATCGCACTCTTCCATGCATAGGCTGTGCCAAAGGCTCAAATCGGCCCTCGGCGGGGCGACCGCTGCCTATCGCAAATCCGGAGTGTGGTCAAACAATCGCCTGTGGGCGCTGATCGCATAGGTATCCGTCATGCCGGCCAAATAGTCGCCGACATGACGGGCTTTCGGCGCGTCGGAGAGACCGGCGATATGATCGACCCAGTAATGGCTCTGCATCTCCTTCGGGTTGGCCATGTAGGCGGCAAAGAGATCAGTGACGATCTGGGCCGCACCCGCGCGGATGCGCATGATGTCGGGATTGCGGTAGATGCGCTTGAAGAGCATCGCCTTGATTTGCCTGTCGGTTTCGGCCATCCCCTCGGAAAAGGTGGCGATGACCCGGTCGGCCGCGCGGATGTCGCCTGCGCTCTGCGGGCGGATCAGGGAAAGGCGCTGTTGCGCGACGCCGATCACGTCTTCGACCATGCGGGTGATCTGGCGGCGCATGATTTCATGGGTGAAGCGGCTCGGCTCCAGATGGGGATATCGCTCCCTCACCTCGGCCATCAGCCCGGCAAGGAACGGAATTTCCTCCAGCATGTCGAAATTCAGGTAGCCCGAGCGCAGGCCGTCGTCGATATCGTGAGTGTTATAAGCGATGTCGTCGGCGATCGCCGCGACCTGGGCTTCCAGGCTGGCATAAGTCGCGAGTTCGAGATCGTGCAATTCGCAATAATCGAGGATAGGCTGCGGAACGGGGCCGCGCGTGCCGACCCCTTCCGCCGTCAGCAGCGGACCATTGTGCTTGACGAGGCCTTCGAGGCTTTCCCATGTCAGGTTGATGCCGTCGAATTCGGCATAACGCCGCTCCAGCTTGGTCACGATGCGCAGCGATTGGGCATTGTGGTCGAAGCCGCCATAGGGCAGCAGAACCTCGTGCAGCGCATCCTCACCCGTATGACCGAACGGCGTATGGCCGAAATCATGGACGAGCGCCACGCCTTCGGCCAGGTCCTCGTCGAGCTTCAGGGCGCGGGCAAGCGCGCGGGCGATCTGCGCCACCTCGATCGTATGCGTCAGGCGGGTTCGGTAATGATCGCCGTCCTGGGCGATGAAGACCTGGGTCTTGTGCTTGAGCCTGCGGAAGGCGGTGGTGTGGACGATGCGGTCGCGGTCGCGCTGGAAATCCGAACGCGTCGGACTTCCATCCTCATGGTAGAAGCGCCCGCGCGTCGTCCAGGGATCCGCCGCATAGACCGCCCGCTCGCTACCGCCGAAACCCAAAGCACGTCTGTCAATCGTCATTCTTCACCGTCATTCTGTCCGTTGCCGCATCTGCCCATTGACGCCGCTTTGCGCTCTTCATACCTATAGCCCGATGAAACGGCAAAGAGGCGTGTTCCCAACCGCTTCGGCGCATCATGGCCTTTTAACGAAGATCATGGTAAGTTTCTTTGATATCAGGCATTTGAACATTCGAGTGCCGAAACCCATTCTCTCCGGATCTTGACCCCGGCAGGAGGAAACATGACGGATACGAGTGTAACCCTTTCAGATGCCGCAGCAAAGCGCATCGCTGCGATCGTCGGTGCAGAGGCCGGCAAGAGCGCGTTGCGCGTTTCCGTCGAAGGCGGCGGCTGTTCGGGTTTTTCCTATAAGTTCGACCTTGCCGACGGCGCCGGTGACGACGACGTCGTCGTCGAAAAGAACGATGCCAAAGTGCTGATCGACAGCCTGTCGCTCGTCTACATGGCGGGTTCGGAGATCGACTTCGTCGATAATCTGCTTGGCCAATCTTTCCAGATCAAGAACCCGAACGCGGTTGCAAGCTGCGGCTGCGGCACCAGCTTCTCGATCTGAGCTTCCAACCCATTGCATTGTCCCCATCGAACCGGCCGAAGAATTGCTTCCGGCCGGTTTACCGTCTTGTCCGCCGGTGAAAGACCGCGATAAAAGAAGCGCGCTAAAACGCGTCGCGATCTTTCAGATTCGCTTGGCCTGCGGTTTAGCTCCTTGGTTTTGCGGCATGTCGTCATCGCAAAATCGCGGCACACTTTTGCGCGACATGCTGAGAGCCAACAGGACGAAGAGATGAAGATCGCGACTTGGAACATCAACGGCGTCAAGGCGCGCATCGATAATCTTACGCAATGGCTCAAGGATTCCGATCCAGATATCGTCTGCCTGCAGGAGATCAAGACGGTCGACGAGGGTTTTCCGCGGCTGGAGATCGAGGCGCTCGGCTATCACATCGAAACACACGGCCAGAAAGGCTTCAACGGCGTCGCGATCCTCTCCAAGAGCTCGCCTTTCGAAGTCAATCGCGGCCTGCCCGGCGATCCGCTGGACGAACAGGCGCGCTTCCTCGAAGCGGTGTTCACGCTCGCCGATACGCGCATCCTGCGCGTCTGCTGCCTCTACCTGCCGAACGGCAATCCTGTCGACACCGAGAAATATCCCTACAAGCTCGCCTGGATGGAACGTCTGCGGGCCTTTGCCGCCGAACGGCTCGCCTATGAGGAGATGCTGATCCTTGCCGGCGACTACAACGTCATCCCCGAACCGCACGACTGCTTCGATCCGAAGGTCTGGGAAAATGACGCGCTGTTTCTGCCGCAGACGCGGGAGGCGTTCCGCAGGCTCGAAAATCTCGGCCTGACCGATGCGGTGCGGGCGACGACGGATGCGACGCAGCTCTATTCCTTCTGGGATTATCAGGCCGGAGCATGGCCGAAGAACAACGGCATCCGGATCGACCACCTGCTGCTGTCACCGGAAGCGGCCGACCGGATGACGTCGGCTGCGGTGGAAAAACATGTGCGGGCCTGGGAGAAGCCGTCGGACCACGTGCCGGTGATCGCCTATTTCGATTTCGCGGCCTGAGGCTTTACCTCAATCGTCGGAACCGCTCGCAATGGCGTGCGACAGCGATACCGCAGTGCGCCGATCGGCTTCGTTGGCAACCGAGAAAGCCTGCTCCTGCAGCGCTTCCATCCAGTTGCAATCCTTCGGCTTGCAGCGGTCGAGCGCCGCCGTCATCAGGGCCAGGCCACGGGCCGTCTGGCCTTCGTCGAAAAGAATATTGCCGAAGACGGCCATGGCGCCTGGATGGCCGCTCTTGCGGGCCTGGTTCAGCCATTTCTTCGCCTGCTGCGGGCTGGCGCTGCCGCCCTCGCCGGCCAGCATCATCTGCGCCAGCTGGAACTGCGCCTCGGGAACGCCGAAGGTGGAGGCCACCTGGAAATAGAGCTGACGCGCCTGGGTCAGGTCGATCTTGACGGGGCTGCCCGATATGCCGTGCTTGTAATAGTTGGCGAGCGAAAGCAGCGCGTTGACGAAGAAGCCGGTATCTTCAGATCCGGGTTCCACGCCCTGCTGAGCGATCTCGCTATAGATCTTGAAGGCCTCGAAATCATCCTGCGTGACGCCGTCGCCATCGGCATACATGTTGGCGAGCGCCCAGCGCGAACCGGTATGGCCTTTTTCGGCGGCGTATTTATAGGCCTCGACCGCCTCTTCCTTCTGTCCGTTCTTATAGGCCTTGAAGCCGAACTTGAAGAGATCGAAAGGACCGGATTCCTTGCTGACGCCGGCCTTGATGTCGAAGGCGCGAGCCGGACACGTCATGGCCAGCGCAACGGCCACCGACATGCCCATCAGCATGAATTTGAACAGTTTGAACTCGGACGTCACCATTTCAACCGATTTCTCTCGTTCATCCCTGGCAGGTGACGGCGCTCAGGCCGTGCATCCCGCGGATGTATCCCGTCGAGGCGAGCGATCCCGCGGCGAGCTCCATGGCTCCTTTGCCCGCGTCGCATCCAGCCCACTGGCCTTTTTTCAAAGGCCGAATTTTCAGCGCATCATTCAGGACCACCCGGCTTGCGGCACGGCCCGACTGCAATCTTCCCGGCACTCTTGCGGCGGGCGCGGCATCCGCCTTCCCGCCTTTATCGCATTCGTAAATAGCAAATGTGACCAAACCGGTATCGACAGCTCCGGTGAAGCTCGCTTGCCTATGCGAACGGGCAAAAAACGACGACGTTGAATGAATCGACGGCATGATCGTGAGATCGAATTTACGGCCGGAACAGCCCTGCCCGGAAAGAGAAACGGGCGCAATCAGGCGGCTGTCGCCAATTGCGCCGTACGATCTGCTGTTACCGGAAAAAAATCGACCCATGCTACTGATTACACGCACCGTAAGTCTGCCATCACCTCGCCCGCAAATATCGGTGCGCTCTCTTTGTGGCGGGAAATGGACAAATTCGCCCCATCGCCACCATACGCCATCCGTCGTAAAAAAGTGTTGCTGAATCGTCACAAAACGGGCCAGGAAATGACATGATTAACGGGCGCGCATAAAGAAGAGCCCGGCAGTGCCGGGCTCCTCAATTCTTCAGATCGTGGAATTAGAACTTGATCTTTATGCTTGTCGACAGTGCAGCGATCAGATCGTTATCAAAGGAATAGGAGACATCATCTCCGTAGGTGATCCCATTCTGGGTCACAGCGCCAGACGAACCACTCGTCAACACGCCCACGGCACCAGCAAAACGCCATTCGATATGTTCGGTCGGCGTGTAGGCTGCACCGAGGCCCACCGTCCAGCTATCGGTCTGCGCGCCGTAGCCGTGACTGGTGCCGCGGTCCCATGTCAGGCTAACCGCACCGGCCCATTGATCGTTGAACTTGTGGCCGACACCGCCGCTGATCGTCCAGCCGTCACGATAAAGAAGATCGAGCGAGGTCAGCTCCGTGGCGCCGCCGGATCTGCAGGCGACGAGGCCCTTCGTCGACGTCGGGCAGAAAGGCACAGACTGGAGGACACTCCAGTTCGTCCACTTGACCGATCCGAAGGCAAGCCAATCCGGAGCAATGCCGCTTTGCAGCTTCAGCTCCAGCGAATCCGGCGCTTCGGCCGAGCCGAAGACCGACGTGACCCTTCCGTAGGGCGCGCCATTCAGCGGTGCGAACGGTGCAGTCACCTGCGTCAGATCGACCGTACCTGTGAGATTGTCGTATTTTACGCGGCTGTTATAGACGAGGCTCGCCCGCATCGCATATTCTGGGATCTCATAGGCGAGACCGGCGCGCCAGCCCCAACCGCTGTCTTCGAGATCCAGGCGACCGACGCCGGTTCCGGTACCGATCAGAAGCGGAACCGTTGAAACCAGACGTTCCTTGAAGCCCTCGACTTCCTGATAGAAGGCGCCGCCAATGAAGCGAAGCTGCCCAGGGCCGACGTCGAAACGATAGGAGCAGGTGCCGCCATAGTTGCGGGTCTTGATCTCCGTCTCGATGTTGTTGTTGGCGCCAGCCCAGTTCAGCCCGGGGTCGGTATGCCCGCCGAAGGGCTCCGAATAGTCGACGAGGCAGTCGATCGTGTCGGCGAAACCGGCCTTAAAGCCGATATAGGGGATGGTGTAATTCGAGGTATCGTCAGCCGTGTCTGGACGGCTGTTCAGATTGCCCCCGCCTGGAGCTGCCGACGTATCCGTGTCTCGGACGTCCTTCAGCTTGCGCTGCGGCGTGACGTAGATCACACCAGACTGAAACGAGAAAGGCGACGTGTCGAACAGCTGATCGATATTGTATCCGCCACGCTCCAGGCCACCGGCAAAGGACGGCGAGGCAAGCGACGAAAGAAGAACGAGCGACGTTACGCCCTTGGAAAACATACGCGGTGCCATTGTGTCTCCCCCACTCCAGCAATTGATGTGGCGACACTGTGTAAGTGTTCGCCGGAAATGGCAACGCGCCCAACGGCGGCGCCTCCAGTCACTGCAACGGCTAATTTACGTAAAGAAATTGACGGACACGTCAAAAAATCTGGTTAATAAAATTTTATTCCGCCGATGGCGCCATTTTAGTGCGCTTTTGGGGCATTCATTCCAAACATTGTGAAAGCTGTATCAATCCGACAACAGTTCGAGTTTTCGCCTGCGGCATGCCCATAAAGCCACAATCCACAGGGCGGAAGCCGGAAATTGGCCGCTTTCAAGGCCGAATCGCACGCAAGCCAGCAGCAAAAAAGACGCGCCCGCGAGGACGCGTCTTTGAAATATCTTGCCAAAATGACTGCTGAAACTTACCCGGCTTCGCTGACCCTGGAGAGAGCGATCCTCAAGCTCGCTATCTGACCTTCCAGCTCCTCGAGACGCTCGCGCTCGGCCTCGACCACTTCGGGGTTGGCATTGGCGACGAACTTCTCGTTGGAGAGCTTGCCGTTGATGCGCGCGATCTCGCCTTCCATCTTGGCGATCGCCTTTTCAAGCCGAGCCTTTTCCGCGGAGAGGTCAATCAGCTTGCCGAGCGGCAGGCAGATGGTGGCCTCGGCGACGACGATCTGTGCAGCACCCTTCGGCGCATCATCGGCCAGCGATATCGTCTCGACGCGCGCAAGCCGCTTGATGGCGGCGTCGTGGCGGAACAGCCTTTCGCGGGTCAGGTTGTTGGCCTTGACGACGACGAGCGGCGCGGTCGCCGATGGCGGCACGTTCATTTCCGCGCGCACCGAGCGGATGCCTGAGACGAGGTCGATCAGCCAGTTGATCTCGTCGGCGGCCGCGTCATCGGCATAGGAGGGTGCGGGCCATTCGGCATGGCAGACCAGCGTGTCGCGTTCCTTGCCTTCCCCTGCGGTATGCGCCCAGAGCTCTTCGGTCATGAAGGGCATGAACGGATGCAAGAGCTTGTAGATCTCTTCGAGAATATAGGCGCTGCAGGCCTGAGCTTCGGCCTTGGCGCCCTCGTCCTCACCGTTGAAGACCGGCTTCAACAGCTCGAGATACCAGTCGCAGACCTCGTTCCAGACGAAGCGGTAGAGCGCGCCGGCCGCATCGTTGAAGCGGAAGGCTTCGAGCGCTTCCGTAACGTCACGTTCCGTACGGGCAAGTTCCGTCAGGATCCAGCGGTTGATGGTGAGCTCGGCGGCTTCAGGCACGAAATGCGGGTCGCTCTTCGCCCCGTTCATCTCGGCGAAGCGCGTGGCGTTCCAGAGCTTGGTGCCGAAGTTGCGGTAGCCGGCGATGCGGGCCGGATCAAGCTTCACGTCGCGACCCTGCGCGGCCATGATCGCTAGGGTGAAGCGCAGCGCATCGGCGCCGTATTCGTCGATCAGTTCAAGGGGATCGATGACGTTGCCCTTCGACTTCGACATCTTCTGCCCGTTCTTATCGCGCACCAGCGCATGGACATAGACGGTATTGAAGGGTTCGACGGGCTGGCCGTCTTCGTCCTTCATGAAGTGCAGGCCCATCATCATCATGCGGGCGACCCAGAAGAAGATGATGTCGAAGCCGGTGACGAGAACGTTGGTCGGATAATAACGTGCAAGCTCCGGCGTCTCGTCCGGCCAGCCGAGTGTCGAGAACGGCCAGAGGGCGGAGGAGAACCATGTGTCGAGCACGTCCTCGTCGCGCGTCAGGATCTCGCCCGGCTTGAAGTTTTCCAGCAGGTCCTCGACATAGGCCTTCATCGGCCCTTCGTGCGAGAGGTAATGCTGGATCGCCGCCTGCAGCGCCTCTTCCTCGGTCTTTTCGACGAAGACCTGGCCGTCCGGGCCGTACCAGGCCGGAATCTGGTGGCCCCACCAGAGCTGGCGGGAGACGCACCAGGGCTGGATGTTTTCCATCCATTCGTAATAGGTCTTGTCCCAGCTCTTCGGCACCATCCTGGTGCGGCCTTCGCGCACGGAGGCGATCGCCGGTTCGGCGAGCGTCTTGGCGTCGACATACCATTGTTCGGTCAGCCGCGGCTCGATCGGCACGCCGCCGCGGTCGCCGTGCGGGACCATGTGCTTGTGCGGCTCGATCTTATCGAGCAGGCCTGCCTCTTCGAAGATTTCGACGATGACCTTGCGCGCGTAGAAACGGTCCTGCCCTTCCAGGCGGTCCCAGGCGCCGTGCAGGGCGGCCGGATGGTCGAGGCCTTCGAGGAAGTCCTCATTGTCCTTGATGGCGATCGTGCCGTCGATATTCATGATGTTGATCGCACGCAGGCCGGCTCGCTTGCCGACGTCGAAGTCGTTGAAGTCATGCGCAGGCGTGACCTTGACGGCGCCGGTGCCGGCGGTCGGATCGGCGTAGTTGTCGGCAACGATCGGAATACGGCGGCCGACGATCGGCAGGATGACATGCTTGCCGACGATCGACTTGTAACGCTCATCCTCCGGATTGACCGCAATACCGGTATCGCCCAGCATGGTTTCCGGACGCGTGGTGGCGACGACCAGATAGTCCCGCGTTTCCCATTCGGTCGGCTTGCCTTCTTCGTCGAAAGCAACCGGGTATTGATAGGTGACGCCCGGCTCCAGCGGATAACGAAGATGCCAGAGATTGCCCTTGATCTCATGCTGTTCGACTTCGAGATCCGAGATCGCCGTCAAGAGCTTCGGATCCCAGTTGACGAGGCGCTTGTCCTTGTAGATCAGGCCTTCCTTGTAGAGCGCGACGAAAACCTCGACGACCGCTTTCGACAGGCCCTCATCCATGGTGAAGCGTTCACGCGACCAGTCACATGAGGCGCCCAGACGCTTCAACTGGTTGAAGATCAGCCCGCCCGATTCAGCCTTCCACTCCCAGATCTTGTCGATGAAGGCTTCGCGGCCCATCTCGCGGCGGCCCGGCAGCTGCTGTTCCATCAGCTTGCGCTCAACGACCATCTGCGTGGCGATGCCGGCATGGTCCATGCCGGGCTGCCAGAGCACGTCCTTGCCGCGCATGCGCTCGAAGCGCACCATGATGTCCTGCAGCGTGTTGTTGAGCGCGTGGCCCATATGCAGCGAGCCGGTGACATTCGGCGGCGGGATCACGATGGTGAAGGTCTCGGCCCCGGGCTTGGCGTTCGCGCCGGCGCGGAAGGCGTCCGCCTCATCCCATTTCGCGGCGATTTTCGGTTCGACGGCAGCGGAATCATAGGTCTTGTCGAGCATTTTCTGGCCAATTTCGAGGTTCGAGGGTGGGGTTTTGTAAATAGGATGGGCACGGCCAAGTCAATAAAAAAGCCGCCCCGGAGACCGGAGCGGCTTTTCAGGAAAAAGCAATCCGATCAGCGGCGCGGGCCGCGCGCCACGCGCTCGATTTCCTCACGCACCAGCCGTTCGACCAGCGTCGGCAGATTATCATCCAGCCATTCGCGCAGCATCGGGCGCAGCATGTCTTCTGCGATCTCATCCAGCGAGCGGCGCTCGGCGCCGTCGATGGCGGCGGCGAGTTCCTCGAAAGAGCGGCTGATCTGCAGGCCGGCATCCTCAGAGAGCAGCGTCGGCTGGACCTCTTCCATGACGCTCGGAAGGAAACGCTCGGTCGACGATTCTGCGGCAGGCTCCAGCGCCGGCGGCGCAACTTCGACGGTAGCTTCCGGCTCGGCGACGGCTACTCTCGGCGCTTCCGCAAACACCGGCTCGGCCGGCTGCTGTTGGACCGGAGCATATTGAACAGGCGCCGGAGCAACCGGGAAAACGGGCGGAACCGGTTGCGGCTGCGGCTGCGGCGCGGCGGCGCGCGGCGGCTCCGGCATCACGGCCGGCTGCGGTTCGGGCTGACGGAAGGCGCTCGGAATTTCGCGCAGCGCCTGACCGGCCTGCGCAGCACTGCGCTCGGAGGCGGCGCGCACGCGGGCGGCGACATCGGCGAGCGACAGCGCGCGGGCAGGCACTTCAGGCTCGGGGGCGGTGCCGGCCGAATTGGCGGCGACGAAGCGCGGATCGGAAGAAGAGCGTGCGACCGGCTCGGGGAATTCGACGCCGGCATAGGTATCATCAACCGTCAGATGGATTTCGGAGCCGTTCTCATCCTCGTCGGCGCCGTAGACCGGCGGCAGAGATGCGGAAATCGCCTTGCCGGCGCCGGGCTCATTGCTTTCGATGATCTGGCGGATGGAGGCCAGAATTTCTTCCATGGACGGTTCACGCGCTACACTTGGCTGAGCCATATCTATCCCCGTTATCCCAAAACAACGACCGGATGGTGTGGAGCGGTCATCCGAATCACCACGACCTTAGAATACCCCAGGCGTGAAAAAAATCATCGCGAATCAAATGAATGGGGCCATGCACAGTTTTGTTACCCAATGTTTGCCGCCGGAAAGCCGATGATGATTTTCCCGGCGACGACAGGGGTAAAACAGAGCTGAAACGCACCCTATTCCATCCGGCTCGACGCGGAGGATTCAGGATAGGCGGCGTTTGTGAAGGCTTTCCGACGGCGCTGACAAAAAAGCGGGCGCCGATGGCGCCCGCTTAAGAATTTCATCGATGAAGACGGCCTCAGAAAACGAATTCGCGCGCCTTGGCGAAACCCGGCAGAGGCTTGACGGAGGCGTTGAAGAAGACGTTTTCCGAAACGGCGCCGCGTTCGGCGACGAAGACCTTGGCGCGGGCGGCATTGCCGTAGCCCTCGACCGTGACCAGACGGCCGCCGTCGCGCAATTGATCGAGAAGGGCTGCGGGAACCTCTTCGACAGCGCCGTTGACGAAGATCAGATCATAGGGAGCACCGGCCGCGTAGCCCTTTTCGAGCGGGCCGGTCACGACTTCGACCTTGCCGTAGCCGGCAAGCTGCGCCTTCGCCTCGGCGGCCAGCGCCTCATCGCATTCGAGCGCGATAACGGAACCGGCGACGACCGACAGCAGCGCCGAGGTGTAACCCGTGCCGCAGCCGACTTCGAGGACGAAATCATCCTTGGTGATGGCGGCGAGCTGCAGCAGCTTGGCAAGCGGCGACGCCTCCATCAGGAAGCGGGCCGGCTTTCCAGGCGCGGCGGCGGAGATCTCGACGTCGTTATCGATATAAGCCAGCACCTTCGCCTTTTCCGGCACGAAAGCCTCGCGCGGCACCGTGAGAAACGCCGTCAGCACGGAATGCGAGGTAACGTCCGTCGTGCGAACCTGGTTGTCGACCATCTTTGCGCGCGCTGCTTCGAAATCCATCATGTCCTCTCGCTCTTTGAAAGCGGTTCCTGTCCCCCGTCTCTTAATCCCCGCCACGAATGCTTTCAAGGCTTGCCAGCCGCCTGCGAAAAGAATCCGGCGCGCGCTTCTTCCGCGCCACAGGAGGCATGGGCATGCTGCAACTCCAGCGTGGAACCGTCTGCCCCTTCGTGCTATGATTTTTCATGGAGGAATAGGAGGAGCAGGCCATGTCTGCGATTTTCGAATATCTGACGCTGTTCGATTTCTTCATCCTCGCAGCACTGATCGGTATCTTCTGCTGCGGGCTGCTGGACGGCGAAGCGACCTGAGAGCGAGTGCGCCGAGCGCCTCAACATATTCTCCGCACGGCGTCTGCCATATCGGCAGATGCAGATCCCCGCGTGTGCCGCGTCTCAAAGCCAAATTGTATCATGTGGAAGATATTGGAGGCCTCGCCCGGAATTGAACCGGGGTACAAGGATTTGCAGTCCTCTGCGTCACCACTCCGCCACGAGGCCTCACCCGCTCGTTATCCGAGCCGTGGCGAGCGTTTAGAATGATCGTAAGGAAATCGCAAGAGGGCATTTCGGAAAAACGGCGTTCAGTTGCTGCCGAAAAGGTCGTTTTCCCATCCCGGAGCGATCCGTCGCGAACCAAGGTTTCCATAAGGTGACGATGCTCCATTTCCGGCCAAGGATCATATTTGACACAAATCCTAAGCTTGACTTCGACCGTCGTCCGGACATCTTATTTCATCGGGAGGGCATGAAAGCTGCGTAGGAGCCGCGATGGATTGGGCCGCCCTCAAATCGAAGCACATGCACGCGGCATACGATGCCGAAACTCGGGATCTGCTGGTAAAATTCCCTGGCTCCCGATCGGTGAAACATGCGGATATTCCGCCGCACGTCTACCAGAACCTGCTCGAAACGAGCGATCCCCACTTCTACTATAAATATTACATCGCGCCCTGCCGGGTATCGCCGGGGCACCGGCGGCGTGGCTCCATGGCGTCTTACGGGCTGAAGCTCGCCTTCCTCATTGCCGCCTGCAGCCTTTTGATGGCCACCACAATCGATCCCGGCAATGACGGAGTTTTCGAGGCGAGCGAATTGAGGCCCAACTAGAGACGAATTCGCATAGGCCGTCGCCACAGAATGAAAACGCGATCAGGATTTCCATCGAATCGGCCGCCGCTGCGACATCAGCCGACAGTCATTGCCAAGCGGACATGCGGGGCGCGATCATCGCCGAGATTGTCGCTTCTGTTTTGGGAGCGATAGCGGCGGTTGTCCCGGTCGCGGTCATTCTGGTCTCGGTCGTTACGGCCGTTGAAATTGCGATAGTTGCGAGGCCCGTTATAGCTGCCGCCTTGACCGTGATCGACGACGCAGCCTTCGGGACGGCGGCAGATGCCGCGAGCGTCAAAACCACGGCTGTCGACCTGAGCTTCGGCGGGAACGCTCGAGAGAATCGCCGCCGCTGACAGCACTGCAACAAAAAATGCCTTCATTTCCTCACCTGAACCATCTTGGCGCAGCTTTGCTTTTTATCATCCATAAACCATGAATGCGGAAAGCCATCCACTGTTCCGCGGGGATAACCGTCAGCCTGCCGGTTTCCGCCGCCTGTGCCACCAGACCGCCAGCCGCCGCCGAAGCCGGCGCGCGAGCGGCAGATCGTGCGAGAGCACCAGGAAGCCAAGCGGCAGCATCCAGAAACCGAGGATGGGCAGGAAGCCCAGCAGTCCGCAGAAAATCAGGGCAATGCCGATTGCCATCCGCGCAAGGCGCGAGCGCGGCATGCCGAAACTGAAGGAACCGAGCACGAGCCTGCCGCTTGCGTGATCGATACCGAAGCGCCCTGCCCGCTCCTTGCGCTCCGCGCCGCCCCGCGTCTGTCCACAATCATTCCCATTCGTCATGCATCACAGATGGGCACAGGCGACCCAAATACAAGTTCATTTCATTTTTTTGAAAAAACCGCTTGGCAAATCGGGCAAGCATTTGTATTAGCCCACTCACACCGCGCCAAGCAGTGATCCCTGGTAGCTCAGCGGTAGAGCATTCGACTGTTAATCGACAGGTCGCCGGTTCGAATCCGGCCCGGGGAGCCAGTTCTAGAAATAAGTGCCTGTTTTTGTTGAGAAATCCGAAGGCAGGCACTTAGTTCTCCGCTTTCCCTCCCCACTTTTGAAGTGCCCTTTCTACGGTTCGACTCCTGTGGATAATCGTACGGCCTAAAAGGTTTGCCACCTCAACTGGTGAGGCCGACGGGTCGCTGTGGCGGCAAAACCACCCGGCCGCCCCCTCGCCTAGCCCCAAATCAGCACCGTCCTACTCCTTGCGCAAATCCGCGAGGCGCATAAATTAATCTATCACATGGCTTTTGCTGGTGACCACGGATGTACTGGCACCGCGCTGATGCGATCAAAGAAGGGTCGGGCGAATTTTCGCACCGACCCTTTCTTTTCATCCAACACCGTTCTGGCGCCGGCCGGTAAGTCCGGCGGTGCGCTTGTTGAGTTCCCAGGTCGGTGTTCCCTGGCGCTGCCGACTAAAAATCGAAATAGACGGTCACACCTGATCGACGACGATAGGAGTAATCATCGCGATAGCCGTAATAGTCGCGACTGCCGTAATACCGCGGACGATAGCACGAGCCGTAATACCGGCAGTCGCGGTGAGCGTACCGGTGTTTCTTCCAGTGGCCATACGCATGTCCATGACCGTGACGACGGTGTTTGACCTGCTCGACGTCTGAGGTGTGCAGTTGCGCTGCGTTCGGCACGACGATCGGCCTGGCGTTCAGCGGCAGGGCGAAAGATGCAGACAAGACAATGGCTGCAAGTGAGGAAAAAAGCATTTTCATCGGCGCATCCTTTCAGGCTGCGATTCTGGGTTAATGAGGATTAACCTCCGATGAACGGCTCCGCGCATCCCAGAAACGCCGGCCGGCGTGCCGCTGGTGGTGCTCGCGCCGGCCTATGGTGTTCGGTGAGCGCTCCGGTCCCAGTCGCCGCAAGACGCGATCGAGCGCGTATCGGCGCCCTACCATCACATAGCCGCCGGCCAAATGCCGACGGCTCGTCGTGTGCAAGGCGCTGCCATTACCACGTCTGGCGGCCGTACCAGTCGTCGATGTCTCTCCTGGCCCGGTCTTTCTCGTAGCCGTAACGCTCCTGGATCTTGCCTTCGAGCTGGTCGCGCTTGCCGTCGATGATATCAAGGTCGTCATCAGTGAGCTTGCCCCACTGCTCCTTCACCTTGCCTTTCATCTGCTTCCAATTGCCTTCAACACGGTTCCAATCCATGGGTATTTCCTCCTATCGTTGGAATGGAGGAACGGAGACGAGGGCTAAGTGTTCCCAGGACGCGTCGCCCGGCAGCCGGCTCTAGTAGCTGCACGCACGGCCCTCCCGGGGCCGGAAGCCATCGGCACAGGCCGGGTTCATGGAATCGCCCGGCACATATCCCGATGCCGAGCCATAGGAGTTCGGAGGCGTCGAGCAGGCCGAGGTAATGGCGGCAAAAGCGATTGCGCCGACTGCTACAAATGCCCGTAATCTGCTCATCAATGCGTCTCCAATTACACTGCGGCCAGGTGATGCAGCCTCCCAATGAGGGGATGGAGCGCGCCGATCACCTTCCGTCTGAACATATATGCGCTCTCCTCGGTCGGCGTCAGCACCCAAAGCGCAAAATTCTTGCCTCTACGAAGCACCGCTCGAACGAGCCTTTGCCTCCTCGCTGCCGCGTTGCTGACTGCTGGCGGACAAGCGGCTTTCGAGATTGTTTCAGTTTGCAAACCTACGGGAACCTTGGTTGCCGACGATCGTTGATATCGAGGAGATCGCGCGGACGGAGCCTCCTGTCTCCGCACACACCCACCCACATTCTGCGCGATCTCTCATCTTCAGCACGATTCCCCGCTTTTGCGCAGCTTTCCCGCAACGGCTCCGCTGCTTCGTCGAGGACGATAACGGGATGGGCAGCGTGCGGGTGTCTCCACTCTTGACTCGAATGCCGAACGGAACATAATAAGAACATTCGGCGTGGCGGCCGCCAATCTGAAAACTTGCGTAAGGAAAACTCTGGAAGGAGAGCGAGGCCGTGCGCGCCGAGATTACCGAAAAACTGGCAGACGAAGCGCTGAGAGGAGAGGTCGACGCAGTCGTCGCCTTTCACGATGGGAACGTCCGTGCCGCGATCACGACTTTGCTGCTCGATTGCCGCCACCTCAGGCTTCAGCTTGCCCTGACGGAGGGGGCGATGAGCCGCGGCATGACGCGGGGGTGGACACCGGCCTTCGAACGAAGATGAAGCATCGTCGCAGTATCGAGCTTCAGCCCCCTGCTGGTTATGCCATCGAAATCGAAAGGCAGACCCTGGCGACCCTGCCGCAATGGTTCGTCGTTCATGCCCGCTGCCGGGCATGTCGTCACCAAACGCCGATCGACCGGCGGGACGTTACCCGGCGCTGCGGCGATGAGCTGTCTCTCGCCACCTTGGCCAAGCGCCTCAAGTGCCGAGGATGCGGCAACCGGTCCGGCAATCTGCTTCTGCTCGGGAAGCTTCCGCGCGATTAAAGAGATCGTGCCGTCTTTGGTCGCTCCACACCGGTCGGGAACAAACGCCGGGGTTAAAAGTTAAATGGCCTCAACCACGTAACGTCGGCTTTGACAGGAGGTCTCTCATGGGTCGCGGTATTCTACTTTGGCTGCTTGGCGTTCCACTGCCAATCATCATCCTTCTGGCTCTGTTTATGCGATAGGATCGGATCATGTCGGTTTCAATGACAGGTTCCGGAGAGGTCGTCGCTCCGGTCGAATCCTCTAAATCCGCCATGACATGGGGGCCGATCTTCGCAGGCGCGGCCGCCGCCATCGCAGTGACGCTCATCCTTTTGCTTCTGGGCTCCGGCGTCGGCTTGACGATGGTGTCTCCCTGGTCGGGAGAAAGCAGTTCGCTCGGCACGCTCGGCGTGACGGCAGCGATCTGGCTTGTCGTCGTGCAATGGCTCTCTTCAGCGCTCGGCGGTTATATTACGGGTCGGCTGCGCACGAAATGGGCGGCCGTCCACACCGACGAGGTCTTCTTCCGCGACACAGCACATGGTTTCATAAGCTGGGCGCTGGCAACGATATTCGTCGCCGGATTTCTCACGTCATCGCTGACATCGCTCGCCGGCGCAGGCGCGCAAGCCGTGGGTTCGGCAGCACAGGCTGTCGGCTCGACCGCCACCGTCGCCGGTGCGGCGGCCGCATCATCGGCAACCTCGCCTGTGGATCTGTCCACGGCCTATTTCACCGACGCGTTGTTGCGTCCGGAACAGGCTCGCGCGCAGGCAACCGACAACAATGCTGCGGCTACGTCGGAAGTATCCCGCATCCTGCTCAACGGCGCTGCCGAGGGGCAAGTCCCCGACGACGACAAGGCCTATCTTGCTACCATCATATCGTCCCGGACCGGCCTTTCCGAAGCGGATGCCCGCACTCGCGTCGATACGGTGCTCAAGCGCATAGACGATGCCAAGGTCGCCGCTCAGAAAGCGGCCGACGAGGCGCGCAAGACCGCCTCTACCACAGCTCTGCTCGGCTCGCTGTCGCTTCTGATCGGAGCGTTCATCGCCTCCGCCGCCGCAGCCCTTGGCGGATCGCAGCGTGATGAAGAGGAAGACCTGATCGTTGCCTCGCGGCGTTAGGATGGGGCTTGGGCGCGGACCCAAGGCCCGCGCCTTTCATGGCGGCCACAATAAGTCCGGCTCTTTCATTAACCGGCGCGATTGCCATTATCGCTTTTGCGATTTTGCGATGGCCCGCTTCTCGTGGCTGAGGACGAGTTCGGTCTGCACATCTTCCTGAAACTGCATCACCCGCTGCCGGACATCGTTCTCCGGCATTCCGGCCGTCAGAAGCTGATCGGCGAACCTGCGGCATTCGGCCTTCCAGAACTCCAGTGCATCCGCGCCATGTCGCCGGCCAAGTTCACGGGCGCAGCGCTCGATATTGGCCGGTCCGGTTGCGGAGGGAAAAGCAATAATCCTGCCTTCATTGGAGGCGGGGCGGCGGGTCATGTCAGTAGCCATCGAACACAGGTTCCTCTGATTCTATTCGATGTCTACGGGAGTATGGTTAAGGCTTTCTATTCGTGTCGCATCTGCGACTGCTCAAGAACGCCCGCACTGTCAATCTGCACCCTCTTCGACCTTGACGCGGGCACGCCGATGCGCCGACAGTTCGAGTCACGATCGATATTTGAAGCTGCAGAGACCGCCGATGACGATAACCGCTCCCCGTGATTTCCTGAGAAGCCTGTTCGACGCGGCGGTTCGCGCCGCCGATCCACTGACGGGCATCAAGGCGCATCTGCCTGCCAAGCCGAAAGGAAGGACCGTGGTGATCGGCGCCGGCAAGGGCGCGGCGCAGATGGCGCAGGCGCTGGAAAGCGCCTGGGACGAAAAGCTCGAAGGGCTTGTCGTCACCCGCTACGGCTATGGCTGCGAGACCCGCGACATCGAGATCATCGAGGCGGCGCATCCGGTGCCGGATGCCGCAGGACTTGTCGCAGCAAGGCGGCTGATGGAAACCGTGCGCGGCCTTTCCGAAGACGATCTGGTCATCGCGCTGATCTGCGGCGGCGGCTCGGCGCTGCTGCCCTCCCCGCCGGAGAGATTGACGCTCGAAGACGAAATCGCGCTCAACGAAATGCTGCTTGCCTCCGGCGCACCGATTTCGGCAATGAACGTCGTGCGCAAGCATCTCTCCACCATCAAGGGCGGCAGACTTGCGGCGGCGACCAAAGCGAGGGTCGTCAGCCTGATCGTCTCCGACATTCCGGGAGACGATCCTGCCCATGTCGCCTCCGGGCCGACGGTGCCTGACGGTTCGACGCGGTACGATGCGCTTGAGATTATCAGGCAATACGGATTGCAGCTGCCGCAGGCAGCGCTCGACCATCTGAACTCACCGAAGGCAGATGCACCACAACCGGACGATCCGGTCTTTTCGCGGCACGAACATCACATCATCGCCTCGGCCGGCGTCTCACTAGAGGCGGCGGCTGCCGTGGCGAAGGCGCAGGGGCTCGAAGCAGTCATCCTTTCGGATGCTATCGAGGGAGAAGCGCGTGAGGTGGCGCTGGTGCATGCGGCGATCGCGCGCGAAGTTCTGGGCCGAGACCGGCCGTTTTCGAAGCCCGTCGTCATCCTCTCCGGCGGAGAGACCACGGTGACGCTGAGAGCCAAGGGCGGCAAGGGCGGACGCAACGGCGAATTCACGCTCGCTGCGGCGCTCGCGATCGACGGGCATGAGAACATTCATCTCCTGGCGGCCGATACGGACGGCATCGACGGATCGGAGGACAATGCCGGCGCTTTTGCCGATGGCGGCACCGTGAAGCGCCTGCGCGCCGCCGGCCTCGATCCCCGCCGCCTGCTCGACGGCAATGACAGCTATTCCGGTTTCAAGGCCATCGGCGATCTCTTCGAGACCGGGCCGACAGGAACCAACGTCAATGATTTCAGGGTGATCCTGATCCGCTAAAGCGCATCGCGATCTTTCTGATTCGCTCCTTGCGCTTTAGGTCCTTGTTTTACGCATGTCGTTGCCGCAAAACCGCTGCACACTTTTGCGCGACATGCTTTAGGTCTCGATCCGCCCCTGCCCGACGAGCCAGCCGACCGACTCCTGCACCGCCTGCAGGGATGTATATCTCGGGGTATAGCCTAACAAGCGGCCGGCTTTGGCAATCGAGCAATTCGGGCTGCGGGCGATATGCTCCCATGTCGCTTCCGCATCCTCGGCCACCTGGCCTTCGGCCCAGTGATCGAATGGCGAGAAGGTGAGCTTCGGCTCGTGCCCGAACCATCGCGACATGGCCTCCGCGTAGCCGCGAAGTGTCAGCGCCTGCTCCGAAACCGCATGGAAACTCTCGCCGGTCGAGGCATTCCAATTGGCGATCGCACCCATGAACATGGCGGCCACGTCGTCGGCATGGACGTGATGAACGGTCTCCAGGCCGAAATTGGGCAGAGCCAGCGTCTCGCCCCGGGCAAGGGTGGAAAAAACCTGCAGGTTGAAATTGCCGGCCGGATTGAGCGGCGCCCATCCGGGGCCGACGATGTGGCCGGGATGAATGATGGTCGCGGGAAATGCCTGAAGTCTTGCCTGCTGCAGCAGATAGGCCTCGATCGCCGCCTTCTGAACGCCATAGTCACCGAAGGGAGACTTCGGCGCATCTTCCCTCGTCGGCACGGCCACGGGGTAGCCATGCGTCCAGATCGTGCCGGTATGCAGGAAATGGCCAACATGGCCTGACAGCGCCGTCACCAGCTGTTTTGCGCTTTCCAGCGTGAAGCAGATCATGTCGATGACGATATCGGCTTTCACTCCGCGTACGGCCGGGCCAAATTCACCGGTCCGCTCCATTGCCGCCCGATCCATCTGCCGCTGATCGACAGAGGCCCAGGCGCGGTTTGCCGTATAGGGCTTCGCCGCGCCGCGGCTGATGGTGATGACCTCGTGACCTGCCTCGACCAGGCGGGGCACGAGATAGGTGCCGACATGGCCCGTCGCTCCGATTACCAAAACCCGCATCACCATTCCTCCCTTGGCATGATCCGCGTCGAATATGTGGCGTGGCTGCGCGGTTCTGCAAGGAGACATTTCGTCATCGGAAACGGGTGGAACGGCAGCGCTATCTATTCTTAAATACGAGGCAGGTGCCGCCACGCTTGCGGATCTGGGTGCAGACGTCATTGGCTTCCACGCGTGTCTGCCTGGCGATGCGGGCAACATAACGCGGGCGAAAACCGAAGCTGCGGTCGCGCTGGCGGAGAATCAGCGGCTGCTCCGCATTCAAGGGCGCGGGCAGATCCTGCACGGCATCGAGGAACAGGCGCCGGGCCATCGCGACATCGGCATGCGCCGCAAGCTGGACGCCCCACGGAGCCCAATCGCCTTCCGGACGCCAGGGCGCGTCTCTCAAAGTCCGCCTTTCGGCAAGCGCCACGCAGCTGTCGAGGAAGGACTTGTCCTTGTCGAGCGGGGCAGCCGCTTCTTCCGGCGGGTTATCCTTCCATTCCTCGACCGTGTGCGCCGTGATCGCCACGACATAGCTGCGCGTCTCGTAAGGTAATCTTCCTGACGTAAGATAGGAGGCGAGACCGCTTTCGCCGGCATTGTAAGCAGCGGCGGCAAGGCCGAGATTGCCGAAACGGTTGCGCAATTCATCGAGATATTGCGCCGATTTCCTGAGCGCTTCCAACACCTGATAGCTGTCTTCGAGGCCGCGGAGCTTTGCCGTTCCCGGCATGAACTGTGCAATCCCCTGCGCGCCTTTGATGCTGACCGCATCGGGGCGAAAGGTGCTCTCCCGCCAGATGAGACGGGCAAAATAATCCGGCGGCAATTGATTGGCCTCGGCGAAATGCTCGATCGCCACGCAGAGATCGTAATTGAAGCTCTCCTTGCGGATACAGAGCGTCTCGCCCGATGCCGACGCCGAAGGCCCCGAATAGAGACAGGCCGGCGACGCATCGCCGCCTTCCGGCTGGGCCTTTCCCGTGTCCTGAGAAAATAGGAGGCAGAGCGAAAGCAGGGCCTTCGCCGATCTTCTCCCAATGCCGGACTGACGCTTTCGCCCTCTCATCGGATCTCAGCAGGTTCGACCTTCCATCGCGACGCTGAATCCTAGATAGCATCGATGACGTCTCGACGCTTCCCCAATTCCATATCTGCGCCTGAATTCAAGCTGATACGAAAAAGCCGCCGGACCATATGGCCGCGGCGGCTTGAGGAACAGCTTGAACCAACGATCAGGCCGTCGGCTGCTTCGTCTTCCTGAGATAGGGCAGAACCGTATCGAAGGAGCCGAACCGCGTGATCGCGTCTTCGTTGGAAACGGCGGCAGTGATGATGACGTCCTCGCCCTGGTTCCAGTTCGCCGGCGTCGCCACCTGATGCTTGGCCGTCAGCTGGATGGAATCGATGGCGCGCAGGATCTCGTTGAAATTCCGGCCCGTCGTCATCGGGTAGGTCAGGATCAGCTTGATCTTCTTATCCGGGCCGATGATGAAAACCGAACGCACCGTCGCATTGTCGGCAGGCGTGCGGCCTTCGGAGCTGTCGCCGGCGCCGGCCGGCAGCATGTCGTAGAGCTTGGCGACCTTGAGGTCCTTGTCGCCGATCAGCGGATATTCGACGTCGAAGCCGGTTGCCGTCTTGATGTCGCCCTTCCACTTGGCATGGCTTTCGACGGGATCGACGGAGATGCCGATGATCTTGGCGCCACGCTTGGAAAATTCCCCCGCAAGGCCGGCCATCGCGCCGAGCTCCGTCGTGCAGACGGGCGTGAAATTCTTCGGGTGGGAGAACAGGACGGCCCAGCCGTTGCCGATCCAATCGTGGAAGCTGATTGGTCCCTGCGTGGTGTCGGCGGTAAAATCGGGGGCAATATCGTTGATACGCAAGCTCATGGTCGGCCCTCCAAAGCCTTGTGTTAAATCTCGTTCATCTCAAATCGAGGCCATGGGACCATCCGCCGGAAGCGGTCGCGAGGATGCAATCATCAAGGCAAGCGCCAACCGACGGTTAAACTTCCCATTCCAGGATTTTAACTAGATTATATATCACGATAACCGAAGGCATGCTCTTTCGATTTCCGGGCTGCTGCGGCATTATTTTTCCGGCAGATGCGCGATCGAAGAGGCAACTTAGCACCGCCATCACGCCAAGCTCAGGACAAGTGCCGACAGCACGGTGAAGAATTCCGGCTTTGCCGTGCGCCTGAAACTGCGGCATATCGATTAATTTTTAGGCATATCTATTTGTGCACAATTTTCAGGCTTATGCCTTGCCAAAATTGCTGCAGCGCGTCATAAATAGACGATGACGCACCGCGATCTGACAATACTGGTGATCGACGAAAATGCCATCCGCGCTTCCATCATCGAGGAAGGACTGCGCGAGGCAGGGCATGTGCGCGTCACCGTGGTGCACGAGGTAAACGGGATCGCTCGAATCATCGAAACGCTGATGCCCGACGTGATCATCATCGATATCGAGAACCCCAACCGCGACATGATGGAGCATCTGTTCCAGCTGACGCGCACGGTCAGCCGGCCGATCGCCATGTTCGTCGATCGCTCCGATACGGCCTCGATCGAGGCCGCCGTCGATGCCGGTGTCTCGGCCTATATCGTCGACGGCTTGAAGAAGGAACGCGTCAAGCCGATCCTCGACATGGCCGTCAGCCGCTTCAACGCCTTCAGCCGGCTGCGGCGGGAACTCGCAGATGCCCGCTCGGCGCTTGAGGAACGCAAGCTGATCGAGCGCGCCAAGGGCATACTCATGAAGATGCGCGGCCTGTCCGAAGAGGAGGCCTTCGCCCTGCTGCGCCAGACGGCGATGAACGAAAAGAAGAAGATGTCGGAAATTGCCCAGAGCGTCGTCACCGCCGCGGGACTTCTGATGTGATGACCGAACTGGCGAATTTCCGGAGGAAACCGGAGTGGATATGATGACTAATACCGCCAATTTCAGCGGCGGGCTGCCCTCGCCCGCACGTGTGAACAGTGAAGGGTCGAAAGTGCTGCGGGCGGGCTTCATTCCGCTCGTCGATGCATCGGTGCTGATCGCTGCGGTGGAATTCGGATTTATCAGGAAGGAAGGCCTGACGCTCGATCTCGTCAAGGACGTCTCCTGGGCGAATGTTCGCGATCGGCTGGCGTTCCGTCAATTCGATATCGCTCATATGCTGTCGCCGATGCCCGTCGCTTCCATGCTTGGCCTCGGCTCCAATCCCTCGCCGACGATTACGCCCTTCTCGCTGGGCCGCGGCGGTAACGCGATCACGCTGTCGGCGCGGCTTTTCGATCGGATGCGGAATGAGGCCGGATTGGCGGAAGCGGCAAACGCCCTCGACAATGCCCGTGCGCTGGCAACGGTACTGGCGGCAATGAAGGCGCGCGGAGAGCCGATGCCGACCTTCGGGGTTACGTATCCCTTCTCCTCGCACAATTACGAATTCCGTTACTGGCTGGCAGCCGGCGGCATCGATCCCGACAGGGACGTCAAGCTGGTCGTCGTACCGCCGCCCATGACTTCGGATGCGCTGGCGGCCGGCGCGATCGACGGATTCTGCGTCGGCGCTCCGTGGAACATGGTCGCCTCGGAGCGGGGCCTCGGCCGTATCGTCGCCGCCAAACAGGACATCTGGCCTTCGGCTCCGGAAAAGGTGATCGGAATGCGGCCGGATTGGACGGAAAGCCATCCGGAAACCGTTTCCCGGCTGATCGTGGCGCTCGATGCGGCGGCCCGCTGGTGCGACCGGTCGGAGAATCACGACGCGCTGGCGGCAGCGCTTGCCGACCCCCGCTATATCGCCGCCCCGGTCGACATCATCCGCCGCGTGCTCGCCGGCGAATTCAGCCTCGACGCCAAGAGCAACCGGCGCGTCATCCCGGATTATTTCCAGTTCCATGCCGGCTTCGCCAATTATCCAAGACCGAGCCATGCCTTGTGGATCTACAGTCAGATGATCCGCTGGGGACAGGCGGAGACCAGCCTCAACAAGGCACGGGCCGCGACGTCCGCCTACCGTCCGGATCTCTACCGTGCAGCTCTCGGCGACAAGAACGCACCCGATGACGCCGATATCCGCATCGAGGGCAGCGAAGAGGGCGACCGCTTCATGGACGGCAAGGTCTTCGATCCCACAGAGCTGCCGGGTTACGTCGCAGGCTTTGCCGTCAGGAGCGCCCTGTCCTTCACCCCCGGCAGCGACGAAATCTGATGCCGGGCCGGTCTGCACAAAACGCCAGCAACGATCGGCACTCGCCCTACCGCGGCGCACAAAAGATTTGCACACCTACCGCCAGCATGAAAAACAGGCAGGAAGCAGTTTGCCAGAAAATCCTTTGATTTCAATTGATTGCAAAAATTCAAGAGAATTGGCACGGGGCTTGCTTTGATAATACTGCACGGATCAACGGCGATCGGCGCAGAATGGGCACGCGAAAGCGCCCATAAGGGACACGGGAGTTACGCTGCGACGCGAAGGTAAGTCGCAATGGATCAAATGTTCGGCAACCCGGCATCGGGATTGCATTGAGATAGATAGGCCGGAAGGCCAATGATTGGGCGCCCAACGGCGGGCGCCACCAGCAAAGCCGCTGATCAGGATAATTCGCGCGCCTCGTGCAAGCGCATCCTGATCAGCGGCTTTTTGTTTTAACCCTCAGCAATGGATCGGCACGACCTTGTCGGGCCACGGAGAAGCCATGTCTGTCATCGAGAAAGCGCAGCCCATGTCTGCCGGCGAACCAGCCAAAGCATTGTGGATCTCCACTCTTGCTTTCACCCTCTGTTTTGCCGTCTGGACGATCTTCGCGATCATCGGCATTCGCATCAAGCAGGACCTCGGTTTGAACGAAGCCGAATTCGGATTGCTGGTCGGCACACCCGTGCTGACCGGTTCGCTCGTGCGCATCGTCCTCGGCATCTGGACGGGGCGCTACGGCGGCCGTCTCGTCTACACGCTGACCATGCTTTCCGCCGCCCTGGCGACCTTTCTTCTCTCCTACGCTCAAACCTATCCGCAGATGCTGATCGCCGGCCTCGGCGTCGGCCTTGCCGGCGGCTCCTTTGCAGTCGGCGTCGCCTATGTCTCGCCCTTCTTCCCTGCGGAGAAGCAGGGAACCGCGCTCGGCGTCTTCGGCGCCGGCAATGTCGGCGCAGCCGTGACCAAATTCGCCGCTCCCTTCGTGCTGATCGCATGGGGCTGGCAGGCGGTCGCGCAGATCTGGGCCGTTGGCCTCGCGCTGATGGCGATCGTCTTCTGGTTCACCACGACCGATGATCCGGCTTTCCGTCTTCGCCGCGAACGCGGCGCCGCTTCCAAGAGCCTTGCCCAGGAATTCGCACCGCTGCAGAACGTTCAGGTCTGGCGCTTCTCGCTCTACTATTTCTTCGCCTTCGGAGGCTTCGTCGCCCTGTCCTTGTGGCTGCCGCGCTATCTGGTCGGCGTCTACGGCTTCAACCTGGAAACCGCCGGCATGGTCGCAGCCGCCTACTCCATTCCGGGCAGCATCTTCCGCGCCTTCGGCGGCGTGCTGTCGGACAAGAAGGGCGCGCGCAGCGTCATGTATGCGATGTTTGCCGTGTCGGCGGTCGCCACGCTCGTCCTGTCGCTGCCGGCTTCGACCATCACGCCTGTGGTCTTCATCGTCGTCATCTTCGTGCTCGGCTTCTTCATGAGCCTCGGCAAGGCTGCCGTCTACAAGCACATTCCGGCCTACTACCCTGAAAGCGTCGGCGCCGTCGGCGGCGTCGTCGGGATGATGGGCGGCCTCGGCGGCTTCATCCTGCCGATCGCCTTCGGCCTCCTGAAGGACATGACCGGCCTCTGGTCCAGCTGCTTCCTGCTGCTCTTCGCAATCGTCGCCATCTCGCTCATCTGGATGCACCTGTCCGTCAAGCAACTGTCGCGCCGGGCGCACTCGGCGCCCGTGGCTGCAACCTAATCCAAGGACTTGGACATATGACTGAAAAACTCGTCATCATCGGCAATGGCATGGCCCCGGGGCGCATGCTGGAGCACCTCTTCGAGCAGTCGCCCGGTCGCTATGAAGTTACGATCTTCAATGCCGAGCCGCGCGTCAACTACGACCGCATCATGCTGTCGCCTGTTCTCTCGGGCGAAAAGGACTACGAGCAGATCATCATTCATGGTGACGGCTGGTATATCAAGCACGGCATCACGCTCTACAAAGGCCATAGGATCATCAACATCGACCGTGACGCCAAGACCGTCACGTCAGACCATGGCGTCACCGAAAGCTACGACAAGCTGGTGATCGCCACCGGCTCCGTGCCCTTCATCATCCCGGTTCCCGGCAAGGACCTGCCCGGCGTCATCACCTATCGCGACCTCGACGACGTGCAGGCCATGCTGCTTGCCGCCCAGTCGCGTGAAAAGGCAGTCGTCATCGGCGGCGGCCTGCTCGGCCTTGAGGCGGCGGCCGGCCTTGCCCAGCGCGGCATGGACGTCACCGTACTGCACGTCATGCCGACGCTGATGGAGCGCCAGCTCGATCCGGCAGCCGGCTATCTCCTGCAGAAAGCGGTCGAGGAACGCGGCATCAAGGTGATCTGCAAGGCCAACACCAAGGCGATCATCGGCAACGGCAAGGTCGAGGGCATCGAACTCGACGACGGCCGCATCATCCCGGCAACGCTCGTCGTGATGGCAGTCGGCATTCGCCCGAGTGTCGGCCTGGCGAAAGACGCCGGCCTTGCGGTCAATCGCGGCATCGTCGTCGATGCCGGCATGCAGACTTCGGATGGCGATATCCTGGCGCTCGGCGAATGCGCCGAGGTGGGCGGCATGGTCTACGGCCTCGTCGCGCCGCTCTATGAAATGGCCCGTATCGCCGCCGCGCATCTCTCCGGCGATCGCTCGCCGGCCTTCGTCCACGCGGACACGCCAACCAAACTCAAGGTCACCGGCATCGAGCTCTATTCGCTCGGCGATTTCGCCGATGGCGACGACCGCGAGGAGATCGTGCTGCGCGATGCCAGCGCCGGCGTCTACAAGCGCCTGGTGCTGAAGGACAACAAGATCATCGGCACCGTGCTTTACGGCGAAACCGCCGATGGCGCCTGGTTCAACGATCTGAAGAAGAAGGCCACCGACATTTCCGAGATGCGCGAGACGCTTATCTTCGGACAGGCCTATCAGGGAGGGTCGCCGCTGGACCCTATGGCGGCCGTTGCAGCCTTGCCGGATGACGCGGAGATCTGTGGCTGCAACGGCGTCTGCAAGGGTAAGATCACCTCGACCATCACCAGCAAGGGGCTGACGTCGCTCGATGACGTGCGCGCCCATACCAAGGCATCCGCCTCGTGCGGCTCCTGCACCGGCCTCGTCGAGCAGTTGATGGCGCTGACGCTCGGCGACAGCTACAATCCGGCTGCCGTGCAGCCGATGTGCAACTGCACCGAACTCGGCCATGACGATGTCCGCCGGCTGATCAAGGCGAAGGGGCTGAAGACCATTCCGGCCGTCATGCAGGAGCTGGAATGGAAGACCTCCTGCGGCTGCGCCAAATGCCGGCCGGCGCTCAACTATTACCTCGTCTGCGACTGGCCGGACGAATATGCCGACGACTACCAGTCGCGCTTCATCAATGAGCGTGTGCATGCCAACATTCAGAAGGACGGCACCTATTCCGTCGTTCCCCGCATGTGGGGCGGCGTCACCAATTCGAACGAGCTTCGCGCCATCGCCGATGTCGTCGACAAGTTCGAGATCCCGCTGGTCAAGGTGACGGGCGGCCAGCGCATCGACCTGCTCGGCATCGAGAAGGAAGATCTGCCCGCCGTCTGGGCCGACCTCGGCAAGGCTGGCTTCATCTCAGGGCAAGCCTATGCCAAGGGCCTGCGCACGGTGAAGACCTGTGTCGGCTCCGACTGGTGCCGCTTCGGCACGCAGGATTCCACCGGGCTCGGCATCCGCATCGAGAAATTCATGTGGGGTTCCTGGACGCCGGCCAAGCTCAAGATGGCCGTCTCCGGCTGTCCGCGAAACTGCGCCGAGGCCACCTGCAAGGATATCGGGGTCATTTGCGTCGATTCCGGTTTCGAGATCCATTTCGCAGGCGCTGCCGGTCTCGACATCAAGGGCACTGAGGTGCTCGGCCTCGTGAAGAGCGAGGACGAAGCGCTGGAGCATATCGTGGCTTTGACGCAGATGTACCGCGAGCAGGCCCGCTACCTCGAGCGCATCTACAAGTGGGCCAAGCGCGTCGGCCTCGATGAAATCCGCCGCCAGATCATGGACGACGGCGAGAAGCGCAAAGCCTATTACGACCGCTTCGTCTTCAGCCAGAAATTCGCACAGGTCGATCCCTGGTCGGAGCGCGTTTCCGGCAAGGACAAGCATGAATTCAAGCCGATGGCGACGGTCGGCTATCCGCAGGCTGCCGAGTAAGGAGATTGATATGACCTGGCCCAATGAAAACTGGCATCCGATCGGTGACATCTCCGACATCCCGCTGCGCGGCGCGCGCTGCGTGAAGACGCCGCAGGGCAAGATCGCCGTCTTCCGCACGGCCGAAAACGAGGTCTTCGCCATTGAGGATCACTGCCCGCACAAGGGCGGCCCGCTCTCCCAGGGCATCGTGCATGCCAAGGCCGTCACCTGCCCGCTGCACAACTGGGTGATCTCTCTCGAAACCGGCAAGGCGCTCGGCGCCGACGAGGGCGCGGTGCGGACCATACCGATCCGCAATGAAGACGGCGCCCTCTTCATCGCGCTCGAAAGCCTGATGATGGCGGCGGAATAGATGACGACAGAGGTCAAGACCACCTGTCCCTACTGCGGCGTCGGATGCGGCGTGCTCGCCACGGTCGACGAGGCCGGCACGGTCAGCGTCAAGGGCGATCCCGAGCATCCGTCGAATTTCGGCCGGCTCTGCTCGAAGGGCTCGGCGCTTGCCGAGACGATCGATCTCGACGGCCGGCTTCTCTACCCCGAAATATCAGGCGAAAAGAGCGGCTGGGACGAGGCGCTTGATCTCGTTGCCCGGCGTTTTTCCGAAACGATCGCCAAATACGGGCCGGATTCGGTTGCCTTCTACGTCTCGGGCCAGTTGCTGACCGAAGATTATTACCTCGCCAACAAGCTGATGAAGGGTTTCATCGGCTCGGCCAACATCGACACCAACTCGCGGCTCTGCATGTCCTCCTCCGTGGCGGGGCATCGCCGCGCCTTCGGCGCCGATACGGTGCCCGGCACCTATGAGGATATCGAACTGGCGGATCTGGTGGTCCTGACCGGTTCCAACCTTGCCTGGTGCCATCCCGTCATCTACCAGCGGCTTGCAGCCGCAAAGGCGGCGCGGCCAAGCATGCGGATCGTCGTCATCGATCCGCGCCGAACGATGACATGCGATATCGCTGACCTGCATCTGGCAATCCGCCCGGATGGCGACGTCGCGCTGTTCATGGGACTGCTTGCCCATCTCGCAACGAGCCCGGCCATCGACCAGAACTATATCGCTGCCCATACGGAAGGTTTCGCCGAAGCTTTTGCGGCCGCCACAACGCTCGATATCAACGATCTCCTGGAACGGACCGGCCTGCCGGCCATGCAGATCCGGGAATTTTTCCGGCTGTTCGAGACGACCGAGAAAGTCGTGACCTGCTACAGCCAGGGCGTCAACCAGTCCTCCTCCGGCACCGACAAGGTCAATGCGATCCTCAACTGTCATCTCGCGACCGGCCGCATCGGCCGGCCGGGCATGGGACCGTTCTCGCTGACCGGCCAGCCGAACGCCATGGGCGGCCGCGAGGTCGGCGGCCTTGCCAACATGCTCGCCGCCCATATGGCGATCGAGAATCCTGAGGATCGCGACCGTGTGCAGCGCTTCTGGAACTCGCCGGTCATCGCCGCCAAGCCCGGCCTGAAGGCGGTCGACATGTTCCGCGCGGTCGCCGACGGGCGCATCAAGGCGCTCTGGGTCATGGCCACCAATCCCGTCGTCTCGATGCCGGATGCCGACAGCGTCGAAAGCGCGATCGCCGCCTGTCCCTTCGTCGTCGTATCCGACATCCTGAAAGAGACGGATACGACCCGGCACGCGCATGTGCTTCTACCCTCGCTCGGCTGGGGCGAGAAGGACGGCACCGTCACCAATTCCGAGCGGCGCATCTCACGGCAGCGGCCATTCCTTGACGTCCCCGGCGATGCAAAGGCCGATTGGTGGCAGCTTGCGGAAGTCGCCCGCCGCATGGGATTCGCCGACGCCTTCGACTTCGATGCGCCGGTCGGGATCTTTGCGGAACATGCCGCCCTCTCCGCCTTCGAAAATGACGGCAGCCGCGATTTCGACATCGGCGCCCGCGCCGATATTGCCGGCGGCGCCTATGACGAGCTTTCACCTTTCCAGTGGCCGCAGCCGGCAGGAGCCGCACCCGGCGTCACCCGTTTCTTCGCCGAAGGCGGCTTCTTCCATCCCGACCGCAAGGCGCGCTTCGTCGCGGTGCAGCCGCCCGCAACAGATCGCACCAATGCCGATTTCCCCTTCACGATGAATACCGGGCGCATCCGCGATCAGTGGCACACGATGACGCGGACCGGAAAGAGCGCGCGGCTCTCGGCCCATATCGCCGAGCCTTTCGCGGAAATCCATCCTCGCGACGCGATGGAGAACGGCATATCAAGCGCCGGTCTCGTCGAGATCGAAAGCTCCCATGGCAAGGCTGTCGTCCGCGCCCTAGTGACCGATCGCCAGGCGCGTGGCGGCATCTTTACGCCGATGCACTGGAACGATCAGTTCGCGGCAAAAGCGCGGATCGACGCTTTGGTCGCACCGATCACCGACCCCTTTTCCGGTCAGCCGGCCTCGAAGAACGTCGCCGTCGCCATTCGCCCCTTTGGCGCCACCCATTACGGTTTCGCCGTCTCGGCCGTAAAACCTGCTATGTCCGACGCCGGCTATTGGGCGCTGGCCAAAGCTGTCGGCGGCTGGCGGCTGGAGCTTGCTTTCAGCGAAGCCGTCGAAGACTGGGTAGCCTGGTGCCGCGCGGTCTTTGCCATTCCTGATGAAATCGAGCCGCTCGGCTATGCCGATCGGCAATCCGGCGACCTCAGGCTTGCCTTCTTCGATGGCGAGACCCTGCTTGCCGCGCTGTTCCTCGCACGCGAACCGGTCGCCGTCGCGCGCAACTGGGCGATCTCGCAGCTTACCATCTCTCATGGCGACCTCAGGAAGCGCTTCGCGCTCGTCGCAGGCCGTCCCGGGGCCGGCAGGCCGGATCCGGGTGCGACCGTCTGCTCGTGCTTCAGCGTCGGGGTCAATCAGATCGCCGCCGCCGTGCGCGGCGGATGCCACAGCGTCGAAGCGGTCGGCAAGGAAACGAGCGCTGGAACCAATTGCGGCTCCTGCCGCAGCGAAATCGGCAGGATCATCGATCGCTGTCTTGCCGCGGCCGCGGAGTGAAACCGCGCGGCCTGCCGTCAGGCCGCGTTCGAGACGATCAGCATTTTACGATCGGCGTCAATGCGGACGGAAAACTTGTCATAGGACGAGAGGGTCGGATGGGCCGTCTCCATCTCGTGCTGATGGGTTGCCGTGACGACCATGACATCGGCGCCGGCCGCCTCGCCGGCTGCAATTCCGGCGGCGACGTCTTCGAACACCAGGCAATCGCGCGTCCTGACACCCAGGCGTTCAGCGCCCAGAATGTAACATTGCGGATCGGGTTTTCCGGCCTTCACGTCCTCCGCCGTCACCATGAATTTCGGCTGCGGCAGGCCTGCCGCTTCCAGCCGCCGGCGGGCAAGGCGCAAGGGCGAGGACGTGACAATCGCCCAGCGATCCGGCGGCAGCGAACTCAGGAATGCCGCTGCCCCCGGAATGGCAACGACATCGCCGACATCGGCGATCTCAGCCTCTGTCACCAGTCTTGCTTCGTGTTCGGGATCGACCCCGGGCAGGTTCAGCCGGGTGATCGTATCGATGCCGCGCGAGCCGTGCATCTTCGGCAAAAAGTCCACGACATCGAGGCCATGGCGTCTTGCCCAGTCGCTCCACACGCGTTCAGCCGCACGGATCGAGTTGAGGATGGTGCCGTCCATATCGAACAGGAAGGCGGCATAAGGCTTCTCGAAGCCGCGGGGCATCGGCAGGGACAAAGGCGGATCCTTTTTAGGGAAGAGCATCGGATGAATGTCACTATCGCCCGATCAAACGGTAAATCATTGCCGTTTGCAAGCTTTCGCCCGGAGATGCCAGCCATATCTCCATCCGGAGACATTCATCAACGCAGCAGCTTCAGCGAACCCGTCAGCGAGCGTACCCACTTCGTCGGGCCGGCGAGCCCAACGCCTCATAGTCGCTATAGCTGTGGCGCTGAGGGCGCCTAAAAGGCTGTGCCGGTGGCGATCAGGTCGCAGGAGAGGCGCAAGCCAATCTGGTCGTGACACAGTTCATCGGCGCCAGCGGCAAGTTCCAGTTCGGCGGGAGCATCGGCGCGCAGATAGGCCTGCGCGACCGGATCGACACGCATGGGGACGGCGGTCCAAAGCGAGGGGCGGCTGACATCGAGCGCCGATATGCCGGCCTTTTCGCCGCCCAAGGCACATGAGGCGATCGCCATGCCGCTTGCCGTAAAGGCGATGGCAAGGGCGATCTGGAGACAGAGATCTGCGGCCTCGCGCAGGGAAACGAACATTGCGGCCTCATGCTGCGGATTGGGTTCTGTCATGCCACTAAGGCAGGCGACAGCGCCGATCCAGCGGCTTCACCCGTTAAGGTTTACGCCTAACCATGCGCCGGCATGCGGGCACCAGCGCAGGTTTTTCAGAAATTTCGGAACAATGATTCCGAGGGGCAGTTACCCAAAGGTCATCCCAGATGAAAATCAAAGGAGGATATCCTTATGACCAAATCCCTTATTGCCGCTTCGCTGCTCGCGATCGGCATGGCATCGTCAGCCTTTGCCCAGTCGAACCCGGATCCCATCGGGCCGACGAATGGCGGCTCGACCGATCCGAGTTCGGGTAACTATTCATCCGATTACACCAATGATGACAACGGCATGTATCCGGTGCGTGTCGCCCCGGTCGATCCGATGACGACACAGAGCATCGGCCGACCGCAGGCGATGGAATGCCCTGGCATGCCCCAGCAGATGTCGGGCGTCGACACGCGCGGCGGCCAGAGCGGCGCATCGATCAGCGAAGCCTGCCGCGAATACGACAACTGAGCAAGCCGACCTTCGCTTGCGTAAAAGGCCGGTTCACGCCGGCCTTTTTTCCGTCGTGACGGTGATGAAGAACGTCGTTCCGGATGAAACTTTTGATCCGGGCGTTCCGTACATCCGTAGGATGTCGCACAAATAGGGGGAACGGCTTCATTGGCAAAGGACGGGTCAAAACCGGTTATTCTCTGGTTTCGCAATGACTTGCGCCTTGACGACAACCAAGCTCTCAACGCTGCCCACCTCTCGGGGCGGCCGGTCATCCCGCTTTTTATCAGAGAAGCCGAAACAGGCGCCGCTCCGCTCGGCGCTGCCCAGGCATGGTGGCTGCACCATTCGCTCGAAGCACTCGACGGGTCGCTGCTCAAGCGGGGCGGACGACTGCTCCTTGCAAGCGGCCAGGCGCTGGAGGTGCTCTGCACCATCATCAGGGATAGCGGTGCCGAAGCCGTCTTTTGGAACCGGCGTTACGATCCGCCGGGGATCGCCGTCGACATCCGCATCAAGCACGAGCTGGAAAAGCAGGCGATAGATGCAAGGAGCTTCGGCGGTCAGTTGCTGCATGAACCCTCCAGGCTGATGACCGGCAGCGGCGCCCCCTATCGCGTCTACACGCCGTTCTGGCGGGCGCTGGAGAAGACCGGCGAACCGAAGCCGCCGCTGGACGCGCCATCAAAGCTGCGGCTGGCATCAAAACTTCCGGCGTCGGAAAGCCTGGCAAGCTGGAAGCTGCTGCCGACGAAGCCGGATTGGGCAAGAGATTTCGTCGATCTATGGACGCCAGGCGAAGAAGGCGCGCAGGAGAGGCTCGGCTCTTTCGTGGAGGAAGCTCTCGACGGTTACAAAGAAAACCGCGACTATCCTGCCAAGCAAGCGACTTCAATGCTGTCGCCGCATCTGGCGCTCGGCGAGATTTCCCCTGCCCGCATATGGGATGCGACGCGCGGCCTGTCGAGACGCGTGCCGGCATCCGACATCGTGCACTTCCGCAAGGAGATCGCCTGGCGCGAATTTTCCTATCACCTGCTCTTCCATTTCCCGCGACTTGCCTCGGCCAACTGGAACGATCGCTTCGACGGCTTCGAATGGCGCGATGATGGCGAGGGTTTCGAAGCATGGCGGCGCGGCATGACCGGCTATCCGATCGTCGATGCCGGCATGCGCCAGCTCTGGCGCCACGGCTGGATGCACAATCGCGTGCGCATGATCGCTGCTTCCTTTCTCATCAAGGACCTGATGATCGACTGGCGCCGGGGCGAAGCCTGGTTTCGGGATACGCTTGTCGATGCCGACCCGGCTAACAATGCGGCAAGCTGGCAATGGGTGGCGGGCTCGGGAGCGGACGCCTCGCCTTTCTTCCGCATCTTCAATCCGGTGCTGCAGGGGGAAAAATTCGATCCCGCCGGCGATTATGTCAGGGCTCACGTGCCGGAACTTCGAGGACTTGCGGCAAAATACATTCACCGGCCCTTCGAGGCGCCGAAGAGCGTACTCGACGAGGCCGGCATCATCCTCGGCCAGACCTATCCTGAACCGATCGTCGATCATGCCCGCGCCCGCGACCGGGCGCTCGCGGCCTATAAAGCCACGAGGGATGCCGCATGAAGCAATTTTCGTCCCGCTCCGCCTCGGCTGAAGATCACCGTCATCGGCTCCGGCCCCATATACTTGCGGACGCAGCGGAATAACATTAACGTTCAAGTAATGGCCGGAGGCCGCCCGAGCACATCGTCAGGGATGTGTCATCGTCCTTAACCGGCAAAAAATGCTGGAGGAGGAAGATGAGCAAGGCGCAGGACTGGAATCTGCTGGCCCGGGACGCGGTGACGCTCACGGCCGAAAACATATCCCGTCTCGTGAAGGGTCTGCCGTTCAAAGCAAAGCTGGCGCTACGCGGGCTTCTGCGCATGCAGCACGGTTCGCTTGCCGTGACCCTGCCCGACGGCCGCAGGCTGCTGATCGAAGGAAAGAAGGCCGGGCCGAAGGCGGCACTCAGCCTCCACAACTGGAACCTTGCCTACCGGGCGCTGACGAGCGGGACGATCGGGGTCGCCGAGACCTATATGGACGGCGACTGGGACAGTCCCGACATCACCGCCTTCCTCGAACTCTTCCTCGTCAACGGCGAGGCCGCGTTCAGCTATGCGCATGGCAAGCATGGCGTCGGCCGCCTCGTCGAGCGTGTGCGCCACTGGATGAACGCCAACACCAAGACGGGCTCCAAGCGCAACATCTCGGCCCATTACGATCTCGGCAACGATTTCTACAAGCAATGGCTCGACCCGAGCATGACGTACTCCTCCGCGCTCTACTCCACAGGCGCCAACGACCTGCAATCGGCGCAGAACGCCAAGTACCGCGCGCTCGCCGAGGCGACCGGCATCAGGCCCGGGGATCACGTGCTGGAGATCGGCTGCGGCTGGGGCGGTTTTGCCGAATTCGCCGCCGGCGAGCTGAACTGCAAGGTAACGGGGCTGACCATCAGCCGCGAGCAGCTCTCCTTCGCCGAAGAGCGCATCCGTAAAGCCGGCCTCGAGGATCGCGTCGAATTCCGTTTCCAGGACTATCGTGACGAGGCTGGGCTTTACGACCGGATCGTTTCGATCGAGATGTTCGAGGCGGTCGGTGAAAAATACTGGCCGTCCTATTTCTCCAAGCTCCGGCAATGTCTGAAGCCGGGCGGCAAGGCCGGCCTGCAGATCATCACGATCAGCGCAGAATCCTTCGACCAGTATCGCAGCAATCCCGATTTCATCCAGAAATATGTCTTCCCCGGCGGCATGCTGCCGACGCGCAACCATCTCGCCGACCTCGCCGGCAAGGTCGACCTGTCACTGGTCAGGGACTTCAGCTTCGGGCTCGATTATGCCCGGACGCTGGCCGAATGGCGCGAGCGGTTCTGGTCGGTCTGGGAACGCATCCGCCCGATGGGCTTCGACGATCGCTTCAAGCGGCTCTGGGAATTCTATCTGTTCTATTGCGAAGCCGGCTTCCGCGCCCGCAACATCGATGTGCGCCAGGTCGTGTTCTCGCGCCGTTGATCATTTCACCGGATGCGGTGTCGCCGGATGGCGACCAGTCGCCGCCGGCCGTTCCCGCCAGCCGGTCATACGGTTCACGAGCGCGAAGTAAGCACCGTAGGGAAGCAGCCGCGCCAGCTTCAGCGGCGTGGTGAAGCGCTTGGGGAAACTGATCTCGAAGGCCTGCGATTTCAATCCGGCGGCAATCTGCCGGGCGGCTTCTTCGGCCGATATCAGGGCCGGCATGGGAAAAGCGTTTTTTTTCCTCATCGCCGGCGTGTCGACGAAACCCGGGCTGACGAGCTGGATGCGGATGCCCATCTTGTCGAGATCGAATTTCAGGCTCTCGGTCATGTTGATCAGCGCCGCCTTGGTGGCGCCATAGGCAGCACCCGTCGGCAGGCCGCCATAGCCTGTGACGGAGGAGACGATGGCGATCTGTCCCTGCCCTTTCGCCTTCATATGGCGGATCGCCGGCAACAGGCAGTTGACGACGCCGGAAAGATTGACGGCGAAGCTCCTTTCGAAATCGGCGCGGTGCAAATCCTCGGCATGAACAGGCACATAGACGCCGGCATTGAAGATCGCCATGGCGAGCGTGCCATGCTCGTATTCGATGGAGGCCATGACATGTTCCATGTCCTCGGCATCGGTAACGTCGCCGTCGAGCACGATGATGCTGCCGGAAAGGCCGCTGGCCTCGGCCTGCAGCTCGACCAACTCCTCATGTCTCCGCGCGGTGACGGCGACCTTGTATCCTTCGGCGGCGAGCGTCAGCGCGAGCGCCCGGCCGATGCCGGAACTCGCGCCCGAGATCCAGACGATTCCATGTTCGGGACGGGCGATGAAATCACGCATGACATGTTCCTCCTGCTCTGCTTGATCAACACGAAAACAGGTCCGGAAGTTCTCTCATCTCCCGGATTTATGGCTCTATCACACCATTGTGGCTGCTTTCAGCCGATGAGGTCGATCATCATCTGACGAAATGATCCCGTGAGCCTGACCGGGCCATCCGAAACGGCGAAGGCGATGCAGGGCCTGTCCGCTTCGGCGACCGGCCGGTGTTCGACCGTCTCGTCGGCAATGGAGATGTCGCCGGGGCCGAAATGGCCGCGTTCATCGTTGAAGGCGCCGTCGAGGATGAGGATCAGCTCCATGCCTTTGTGGGTATGGGCCGGCAAGGCGCGGCCCGGGCGGATCCACATCAGATTGACCTCGCAGCCGTCCCTGTCGAGAGAATATTCCTTGAAGCCCGGCAGCCGTTTCCGCCAGGGCACGTCCTCGGCTTCGAAGCCGACGAGATCACGCAATGCCCGTGGAAACAGCGCAGGTTTCGGCCGTGCGGAGGTAGGTGGTTCGGGAATGGGAGAAGCGGAAGCAAAAATCGCCTGAAGCCGCTTGTCCCGCTCGGCAATGGCAATTCCAGCAGCGTTTTCCAGCGCCTCTCCGGCCAGCAGTTCCAGGCCGTTCACAAAGCTGCGATTGTGCGCTTTCATTTCGAGATGGGACCGAACGAGCACACGCGCCGGCTCAGGCAAAGTGCCGGCCACATAATGCGCCATCAATGCATCGATCGTGTCGATATGCCCGTGAACCATCTGTGTTTCGGTCACGCCCTGTTGCCGCCCCGCTTGGCTTTGTCGTCATCCGTACGGGGAAAGTCAATCTTCGGATCACCCGGACGGAGGCTTATTGCAGGCCCCACGCATTTCAGGGAAGGAAAGCGAAATTTTATCGCGTGCGCCAAAGGCATGGAATAGCATTTCTTGCCAACACAGCCTTGTGAAGGGAAAAGACCGTTCCTAAAGTAAGAGTTCGAATAGAGGCAGATTCCATGACCTTCCACCCCTCCGTCCTCGAAGCCATCGGCAATACGCCCCTGATCAAACTGAAGGGCGCTTCCGCGGCGACAGGCTGCACCATTCTCGGCAAGGCGGAGTTCCTGAACCCCGGCCAGTCGGTCAAGGATCGCGCCGCGCTCTACATCATCCGCGACGCGGAGCGGAAGGGCCTGCTTCGGCCCGGCGGCGTCATCGTCGAAGGCACGGCCGGCAATACCGGCATCGGGCTGACCTTGGTGGCCAAGGCGCTCGGCTACCGCACCGTCATCGTCATCCCGGAAACGCAGAGCCAGGAAAAGAAGGACGCGCTGAAGCTGCTCGGCGCCGAACTCGTCGAAGTGCCCGCCGTTCCCTACAAGAACCCGAACAACTACGTGAAGGTATCCGGGCGGCTCGCCGAGCAGATGGCGAAGACCGAGCCGAACGGCGCGATCTGGGCAAACCAGTTCGACAACGTCGCCAATCGCCAGGCGCATATCGAAACGACCGCCAGGGAAATCTGGAAAGACACCGACGGCAAGATCGACGGCTTCATTTGCTCCGTCGGCTCCGGCGGCACTCTGGCGGGCGTTGCCGCCGGCCTCAAGGCTTTCAATGCAGACGTCAAGATCGGCATCGCCGATCCCGATGGCGCGGCTCTCTTTGAATTCTACCAGAACGGCACGCTGAAATCCGAGGGCTCCTCAATCACCGAGGGCATCGGCCAGGGCCGCATCACCGCCAATCTCGAAGGCTTCACGCCTGATTTCTCCTATCGTGTCTCCGATGCCGAAGCGCTTCCCTATCTTTTCGACCTCGTCGAGAACGAAGGCCTGTGCCTCGGCGGCTCGACGGCGATCAACATCGCCGGCGCAGTCAAGCTCGCCCGGGATCTCGGACCCGGCCATACGGTCGTGACGATCCTCTGCGATTACGGCAACCGCTATCAGTCGAAGCTCTTCAACCCGGATTTCCTGGTGTCGAAGGGCCTGCCCGTTCCGGGCTGGATGGCGAAGTCACCTGAGATAGACGTTCCTTACGAACCCGCGTGAGACCCCATGCCCGTCAATGCCCTCTATCGTGACGATTTCTATCTCTCGACATGCGAGGCGGTCGTCACCGCCATTCACGAGGACGGGGGCATCGAACTGGATCAAACCTGTTTCTATGCGACGTCAGGCGGTCAGCCGGGAGATACCGGAGAGCTGGAGCGCGCCGACGGCAGCAAGATCGCGCTCGGCCATACCAAGCACGGTGCGAGCAAGGATATCATCATCCATGTGCCGCGCGACGGCGAGGCGCGGCCTGAAATCGGCGAGACGCTGGTGCTGCATGTCGACTGGCCGCGCCGCTACAGGCTGATGCGCATGCACACGGCCTGCCACCTGCTATCCGTCGTCTGCTCCTATCCGATAACGGGAGCAGCCGTCGGCGAGGAGGAAAGCCGCGTCGATTTCGACATGAGCGAGACGATCGACAAGGACGAGGTGACATCAAAGCTGATGGAACTGGTCGGCCAGAACCATCCAGTTTATCTCCAGTGGATCACCGACGACGAGCTTGCGGCCAACCCCGATATCGTCAAATCGAAGAACGTGCGGCCGCCGATCGGGCTCGGGCGCGTGAGCCTCGTCTGCATCGGCGAGAACTCCTCGATTGACAGCCAGCCCTGCGGCGGCACACATGTTTCCGAGACACAGGAAGTCGGCCAGATTCACATCGCCAAGATCGAGAAGAAGGGCAAGGAGAACCGGCGCTTCCGCATCCGCTTCGGTACGCCCGGCGACGAAGCCTGACCATCAAGGGAGACCATAATGAGTGAGACCAAGAGCCGTTTCGTCGTCTCGGCCGACTGGCTGCAGGCCGAACTCGGCAAGCCGGATTTGCGCGTGCTGGACGCCTCCTTCTATCTGCCGGCGCAGAAGCGCGATGCCGATGCCGAATATGCGGCCGGCCACATTCCCGGCGCCATCCGCTTCGACCAGGACAAGATCGCCGATCATTCGACGTCGCTGCCGCACACGATCCCCTCGCCCGATGATTTCGCCACCGAGGTCGGCAAGCTCGGCATCGGCGAGAACGACCGCATCGTCGTCTATGACGGCATCGGCATGTTCGCCTCGCCGCGCGTCTGGTGGCTGTTCCGGGTGATGGGCGCGAAGAACGTCTTCGTGCTCGACGGCGGTCTCGACGGCTGGAAGGCCGAGGGCCGGCCGCTGGAAACCACCGCGCCCAACCATGCGCCGGCGACCTTCACGCCTGACTTCGACGAGAGCCGCGTGGTGACGCTCGAAACGATGCGCGAAATCGTCTCGAGCGGCGCGATGCAGATCGCCGATGCCCGCAGCGCCGGCCGCTTTGCCGCCACCGAGCCTGAGCCGCGTGCCGGCATGCGCTCCGGCCATATGCCCGGCGCCCGCAGCCTGCCTTCCGGTACATTCGCCAACCAGGGCCGGTTCAAGTCGCTGCCTGAACTCAGGCAGACGATCGAGGATGCCGGCATCGATCTTTCCAAGCCCGTCGTGACATCCTGCGGCTCGGGCATAACAGCCGCGATCATCACGCTGGCGCTGGAATCCCTCGGCCATCACGACAACAAGCTTTACGACGGCTCATGGAGCGAATGGGGCAGCCGCGAGGATACGCCCATCGTCACCGGCCCGCCGACGCCTGATAAAGCCTGATCGCCATGGGGAAGACGCCCGCTTCGCTGAAAGCTCATATCACCCGGCTCGAAATGACGGCGCCGCCGAAGGCGAGCCTGCCGGTGCCCGTCAACATCCAGACCGCGATCATGCGCGCGCCTGAAATACCGCTGCCCTTCTACCGCTACCTCTACCGGCAGGTGGGCGCGCGCTGGCAATGGGTGGACCGGCTGCGCATGAGCGATGAGCAGCTTGCCGGCACGCTGAACGACAAGCGCAACAATATCAGCGTCCTCTACGTGAACGGCGCACCCGCCGGTTTCTATGAATATTTCTGCGAGGACGAGGACACGATCGAGCTCAGCCATTTCGGCCTGATCGAACACGCACTCGGCCTCGGCATCGGCAAATGGTTTCTGCTGCAGGCGCTCTACGCCATCTGGACGCTCAATCCGCAGCGCGTCACCACCACCACCAACAATCTCGACCATCCCCGCGCGCTGCAGCTCTACCAGATGTTCGGCTTCTCTCCCGTGTCCACGGGCACCGGCATCGTCCGGCCGCTGAGTGACAAGGAGTTGCTGGAGCTTGCGCGGAAAAGCTGACGGGTTCGTTTCCTCGTCCGGGCGCTGTCTGCGTGTCCACGTCAGGTATGTCAGGCGATGCGGTGAAACGTCCCTTTTTCGCCTCCCTCATTCCTGTGCCTGTCACAGGAATCCAGCCACCGCGCGTCGGCGCGGTGAATGACTTGGGCGCACTGGATTCCTGTGACAAGCACAGAATGAGGGAAGAGAGGTGGAATTTCTCTCAATACGTTGGCATGCCTGCCGTCGTGAGAAGCGAGTTTGCAGCCGCGATCCCGGCAAGCAATAAGCGCAAGAAACGGGTGGCTTGGCCGATGGTCCGAGTGCAATTTCATGGCGATCACAAAGGAGATCTGCCATGACCGCCATTCGTTTTACCGCTATGCCGACTGCCGACGCCGAACACCTCTGGAACGGCGGCCGCGACGCCTATGACAGACTGCCCGAGACGATGATATCAGATGGTGACGGCAACCCCTGCCGCCATTGCCTGCAGAATATCGAAGAGGGCGAGGAGATGCTGGTCTTTGCCTACCGCCCCTTTCCGGAACTGCAGCCCTATGCCGAAACCGGGCCGATCTTCCTGCATAAGCAGCCCTGCCGGCGCTATGCCGCCGAAGAGATCCTGCCGCCGGTGCTGACGACGAGCCGCGACTTCATCGTCCGCGGCTACAATGAGAACAACCGCATCGTCTATGGCACTGGTGCCGTAACCCTCATCGGCGAGATTGCGGCCTATGGGGAAAAGCTGCTGGCGCGGCGGGACATTGCCTATGTGCATGTGCGCTCCGCGCGCAACAACTGCTTCCAGTGCCGGATCGACAAGATAAAGGCGCCGGCCCTCGTGGAGACCGGCGCCTAACCTAGAGTCAGCGAACTTACGCTACGTTCAGCACGCTCTCCGGCGCGAAGGCTTCGTAGCCGAGCGCTTCGGCGACCGGCTTGTTGGTGATGCGGCCCTTGTGAACGTTGAGGCCGTTCCTCAGATGCTTGTCTTCGGCGATGGCGCGCAGGCCGCGATCGGCAAGCGCGAGGCCGTGGACCAACGTGGCGTTGTTCAGCGCGTGCGCCGAAGTAACCGGCACTGCACCCGGCATGTTGGCGACGCAATAATGCACCACGCCGTCGACCTCATAGGTCGGATCGGAATGGGTGGTCGCATGCGAGGTCTCGAAACAGCCGCCCTGGTCGATGGCGACGTCGACGATGACGGAACCCTTCTTCATGCCGGACAGCATCTCGCGGGTGACGAGCTTCGGAGCGGCGGCACCGGGGATCAGCACGGCGCCGATGACGAGGTCGGCCGAGAAGACCTCCTCCTCCAGCGCCTGGATGCTGGAATAGCGGGTATGGACGCGGCCCGCGAAAATGTCGTCGAGTTGTCGCAGGCGCGGCAGCGACCTGTCGAGAATGCTGACATCGGCGCCGAGGCCGGCGGCCATCCGGGCGGCATGCAGGCCGACGACGCCGCCACCGATGATCGCAACCTTAGCCGGCAATACGCCAGGCACGCCGCCAAGCAGGACGCCGAGACCGCCATTGGCCTTCTGCAGCGCGGTCGCTCCCGCCTGGATCGACAGGCGTCCAGCCACTTCCGACATCGGCGCCAGCAGCGGCAAGCCGCCACGCTCGTCGGTCACCGTCTCATAAGCGATCGCGGTGACGCCGGAGGCGAGAAGCCCCTTGGTCTGATCGGGATCGGGCGCCAGGTGCAGATAGGTGTAGAGAAGCTGGCCGTCGCGAAGCTGCGCCCATTCGGAAGGCTGCGGCTCCTTCACCTTGACGACCATGTCGCACTTTTCGAAAATATCCTTGGCGGAGGTGGCGATCTTCGCGCCAGCCGCGGCATAGGCGGCGTCATCGGCGCCGATGCCGGCGCCCGCCTTGGTCTCCACCCAGACCTCGTGGCCGTGGGCCACATATTCGCGCACAGAAGCCGGCGTCAGACCGACGCGATATTCATGATTCTTGATTTCCTTCGGGCAACCGACACGCATTGGCGTTCCTCTCATTTTGTCTCCGCGGTCGCGGATCTCCTCTGACGATGAATCCAACCACCAAGACCGCGAAATGTCCTTGCAAAGACGATTTGCCAGAAGGCCACTTTTCGGAGATTATTGCGTATCTTCCGCCCTTTTTCGAAGGTTCTGCGAATGGCCGATCTCGATACCATCGATCTTGCGATTCTCAAGGTGCTGCAGGCCAATGCCCGCATCACCAATGCCGAGCTTGCCGAAAAGATCGGATTGTCGCCTTCGGCCTGTTCGCGCCGGCTCGACATCCTCGAGCGAAGCGGCGTCATCGGCGGCTATCATGCGCGGCTTTCGCACAAGGCGCTCGACTACAAGATGATCGCCATCGTACATATCTCGCTCTCCGGCCAGTTCGCCAAGACGCTCGCGGAATTCGAGGCGGCGGTAAAGCTCTGCCCGAACGTGCTCGTTTGCTACCTGATGTCGGGCGAATACGACTATATCCTCAGGGTCGCCGCCCGCGACCTGGAAGATTACGAGCGCATCCACCGCGACTGGCTGTCGGCCCTTCCCCACGTCTTCAAGATCAATTCCAGTTTTGCGCTCCGAGAAATCATCGACAGGCCGAATGTCGGGCTTTGAGGCCTTGCATATTCACGGAAAGCCTGACCAGACTTCGGTCGCGCGCGGGCGTTTCCCGCTTATTGGCATGTGATGAAATCGAAGTCCCAAGGCTATATTTTCGCCCTGCTGGCGCTCACCATCTTTTCGCTGCAGGACGCCATCTCCAAACACCTGGCATCCGCCTATCCGCCGATCTTCGTGACGATGATCCGCTATTGGGCCTTCGGGCTCTTCACGATCATTCTCGCTTCGAAGATGCGCGGCGGCCTCAAGGCGACGGCCCGCACCAAGCGCCCCGCCCTGCAAGTGGCGCGCGGCGTTCTGCTTGCGGTGCAGGTGGTGCTGGCCATCACCTGTTTTGCCCTGATCGGCCTTGCCCGTTCGCAGGCGATCTTTTCCGCCACACCGATCCTGATCGCGCTGCTGGCGATGCCGATCCTCGGAGAGCGGGTCGGATGGCGGCGATGGACGGCGATCGGCGCCGGACTTTTCGGCGTGTTGCTGATCCTGAAGCCGGAAGGCGATTTTTTCGACGTGAAGCTGCTTCTCGCCGTCCTTTCCTGCTTCAACTTCGCCTTCTACGTCATCATCACCCGTCTCGTCAGCCGCGACGATTCCTCGACGACCAGCTTCTTCTATACCGGCGTCGTCGGCGCCGTGACGATGACGCTGATCGGGCCGTTCTACTGGAGCTGGATGTCACCAGGCGACTGGGGCTGGATGGCGCTCGTCTGCGTGACCAGCATTTCCAGCCATTATTTCCTGATCCGCGCCTACGACATTCTCGATGCCGCAGCCGTCCAGCCGCTGACCTATCTGTCGCTTGTCTACGCCTCGATCATCGGCGTGACGATCTATGGAGAAACGCTGAGCTTCAACATGATCGTCGGCTCGGTCATCGTGGTTGGAGCCGGCATCTTCACCGTCTGGCGCGAGCATGTGGTGGGGCGCAGAAACGCTAAAACCAGCTGACGTTTCATTGCAATTTTAGCCAAGCTCCTAAAACCATTTCAATTTTCGGCTGCTATGTTTCTCCGGCGATGTCCAAGGGAGACAATATGACGCGCAACCTGAATATTACGGCCCGAAAGGCCGACCGCAAAAACTGTCGTGTCTTCGGCAACATGAAATATCTGAACACCCAGGTGGATGTCCGCATTCTCAACCTGTCGGCAACCGGCGCCGCGCTGGAGACGAAGGGGCCTGTCCATGCCGCCTCCGGCAGCAAGGTGCGGATCGAGGCCGAGAACCTCGGCATGCTCGAAGGCATCATCCGCTGGAAACATAACGGCCGTATCGGCATTCAGTTCGACGTGAACTCGAATGCGCGGGCGCAGGTCTCCTCCTATTTCCGCTTTTTCCATAAGGAAATACGGCCGGTGCTGGCGGTACGCCAGCTGGTCACAGCCCATCCGAGCGGCAACAACAGACCTCACCTGGCGACATCGACGCTGAAATCATAAGGCTGCACCGCCTTGGCGCCGAAGGAGCGACTGAGATCGTTCCAGTAGCTGCGGTTGACGTTGACGTCGAGGGTGACGGGGCCTTGCCTCTCCGGCAGCCTGGCGCCCAGATCCTTGACGTCGATGGCAGCGCTGTTGGCGTTGGCGCCCGACAGTACGATCGTCTCCGTGCCCAAGGGCACGTTGACACCGCCGGGCGCGGGGCTCGCCGAGAGCGGCTCGCTTGATATGAGCTGGCCGTCTCGGCCGAGGAACTTGATATCGCAGGTCTGGCATTCGCCCTGCGTCCAGCCGGGATTGACCTTCAGTTCGACACGCGGCGGCAGCGAGCGGTCCTGGGCATAAGCGGCGCCGACGATGGAAAAAAGGCCGGAGACCGGCGGTTTGACCTCGATCGGCCTCGGGCTGGTTGAGCTGCCTTGCGCGGCCGCCATGATGAGGGCCGGCGCGCCGATGCCGAGAAGAAGCGCCTTTTGCAGCTGTTGTTCGCGATAGATCAGGGCGATTGCGGCGCCGATGATGAAGAAGACCGCGATGGCGCCGACCGCGCAGGCAACTGAGATCCACGGATTTGCCGTCGTCGTCAGCCATTTCTCCACGTCGCCGCTATAGAGCGCCTGCGCCTTGTCGACCAGACTGGGCGCCGTGCCTCCGAAACCTCCGACCATTGCGATGACGACCCTGCTCATGATCCCGATCCCCCTATCGATCTCAGTCGCGCCACTTTACCATAAATTGTATTTTAAAACCACGCGGCCTTTCCCTCGGATTGTTTTGCCGTCCCGTCATTTTTGACGTGTACTCCTCGCGAAATCGTCCTAATTCTGATGCGCCGGACGATGCATGATCTTTGAAGGAGAGCTTTCCATGTCTTCCATTTTCGATGTCGGCGTCATGAGCCGCCGCTCGCTGCTCGGCGGTCTCGCCGCCACCTCCGCCCTGGTTCTGCTGCACCCTTTCAGCGCGCGCGCCAATGCCAATCAGGCGCATCTCCGGCTGATGGAAACGACTGACATTCACGTCAACGTCTTCCCCTATGACTATTATGCCGACAAGCCGAACGACACGATGGGCCTTTCGCGCACCGGGACGATCATCGACAATATCCGTGCGGAAGCTGCCAACTCGCTGCTGATCGACAATGGCGACGTGCTGCAGGGCAATCCGATGGGCGACTACATGGCCTACCAGCACGGGATGAAGGACGGCGACGTCCATCCGGTGATCAAGGCGATGAACACGCTCGGCTATACCGTCGGGACGCTCGGCAATCACGAGTTCAACTACGGCCTCGACTTCATGTTCAAGGTCCTGTCGGGCGCGAACTTCCCCTTCGTCTGCGCCAACCTGACCAAGGGCCAGCTCGCTTCCGACCCGAAGCAGGACGAGCTCTTCTTCAAACCCTATGTCATCGTGGAAAAGCAGATCAAGGACGGCGCCGGCAAGGAGAGCCCGGTCAAGATCGGCTTCATCGGCTTCGTGCCGCCGCAGATCATGCTCTGGGACATCAAGAACCTCGAGGGCAAGGCGCAGACGCGTGACATCGTCGAAGCCGCCAAGGCCTGGGTTCCCGCCATGAAGGAAGCCGGCGCCGATATCGTCATCGCCCTCTCCCATTCCGGCATCGACGGAGCCACGCCGTCCGAAAAGATGGAAAACGCATCGCTGCATCTGGCCGCCGTCGAGGGGATCGATGCGATCTTCACCGGCCACCAGCATCTCGTCTTCCCCGGCCCGAAGAGCTGGGACGGCATCGCCAATGCGGATCCCGTCAAGGGCACGCTGCATGGCAAGCCCGCTGTGATGGCCGGCTTCTGGGGCTCGCATCTCGGCCTCATCGACCTGCTGCTCGAAAAGGACGGCAACAGCTGGAAGATCGTCGACTTCACCTCGGAAGCGCGGCCGATCTATCATCGCGACGACAAGAAGAAAGTCGTTGCCGACTACGCCGACAAGAAGGAAGTGGTCGAGGCTGCCAAGTCAGAACACGAGGCGACGCTCGCCTATGTTCGCACGCCCGTCGGCAAGACCTCCGCGCCGCTCTACTCCTACTTCGCCCTCGTCGCCGACGATCCTTCCGTGCAGGTCGTCAGCCAGGCCCAGACCTGGTACATCAAGCAGATGCTCGCCGACACCGAGTACAAGGACCTGCCGGTGCTTTCGGCCGCTGCTCCCTTCAAGGCCGGCGGACGCGGCGGCGCGGACTACTATACCGACGTTCCGGCCGGCGACATCGCCATCAAGAACGTCGCCGATCTCTATCTCTATCCGAACACGGTGCAGGCCGTTGTCATCACCGGCGTGCAGGTGAAGAACTGGCTGGAAATGTCGGCCGGCATGTTCAATCACATCGCAGCCGGCTCGAAGGATGCGGCGCTGCTCAACAACGACTTCCCGTCCTACAACTTCGATGTCATCGACGGCGTGACCTACCAGATCGACCTGTCGCAGCCGCCGAAATATGACTCATCCGGCAAGCCGATCAATCCGGATGCCAACCGCATCCAGAATCTGGCCTTCGGCGGCAAGCCGATCGATCCCGCCCAGAAATTCGTCGTCGTCACCAACAATTACCGCGCCGGCGGCGGCGGTAATTTCCCGGAGATTGCCGCGGACAAGGTAATCTTCCAGGCGCCGGATACCAACCGCGACGTCATCGTCCGCTATGTCCACGACCAGGGCACGATCAATCCGTCGGCGGACGCGAACTGGACCTTCAAGCCGCTGCCGGGCACGACGGCGACGTTCGAGAGCGGCCCGAAGGCAAAGCAGTTCCTTGCCGCGGTCAAGAGCGTCAAGATCGAGGAAGCCGGCGAAGGAGCCGACGGCTTCTCGAAGTTCAGGCTCGTCCTGTAAGGGCAAGGCAATTTCGAGGAAGGCGCACTCGCGCCTTCCTCATTCGGCCGCAAGCGGGATTGCGGGCTCACGCAGTTCGGCGATGCGGGCGTGGAAATCCGCTTGGCTCGGGCAATGGGTAAGCCGCGAGCGGAACGCGTCGATCATCCAGGTGGCGGCAGGTCCGGGCGGATTGGCGAGCCGGCGCATCGAATAGATGGCATATTCTCCCTGCTCATAGGCATCCAGATCGAGATGGACGAGCGCGCCGCTGAGGAGATCGTCATGGATCAGGGAGGCCGGAAGGCCGCCCCAGCCGAGGCCAGCCTTGATGAGCTGATGCTTCGTGGCGATATCGCTGACGCGCCATGTCTTGTAGGACAGGACGTTGAAATCCCGCCCCTTCGTCAGGCCCGACGCGTCGGTGACGACGAGCTGCACTTCCTCGCGCACATCACCGAGCGTCAGCGGCCGGCCGAGCCCGGCCAGCGGGTGATTGCTGGCGGCAACCGGCAGCATGAAGGAATGACCGATCCGCTCGGTGACGACCGAATCGTCCTGCTTCAGGACCGCGCCGCCGATCCCGATCGTCGCCTTGCCGCTCAAAACCAGATCCATCACCATTCCGAGCTCGCCGACGTTGAGGTTCAGGGAAACGGACGGAAACATCTCGCGGAATTCGTGGAGCACATCCACCACGGCTTTTGACGGCACCATGACGCTGATGGCGACGGAAACCTCGGCTTCGAGCCCTTCCTTCAGGCTCTTGACCCGCGCCCGCATGACCTGCAGGTCGCCGAGAATTCGGCGCGCATCTTCCAGCATCGCCTTGCCCGCTTCCGTCAGCTTCGGCTGTCGGGCGCCGGAACGCTCGAAAAGCGGCATCTCAAGCTGGGCTTCCAGATTGGCGATCGTATAGCTGACGACCGACTGCGCGCGGTTCAGCACGCGCGAAGCGGCCGAGAAGCTGCCGGTCTCGGCAACGGTCAGAAACACCTGCAATTGATCCAGAGTCGGGTTCGGAAGCATCTTCCATCCATTCCATCGATAATTTTGATCGACATTATCTCCGTTTTTTCGATAGCTGGCCAGCCTTATTTTCCTCCTCGACACTGCGGCTCACCTCCCAACACCGGGCCGTCCCGTTCAATTCGAAAGGAAATGCACCATGTCGTCCATCCTTCTTCTGACGTCCAGCCCGCGTGCCGAATCGCTCTCGACGCCGATCGCCGCCGATCTCGCCGAAAAGCTGAAAAACCAGAAGCCGGGCAGCGCTCTCGTCCGCCGCGACCTCGCCGCCAACCCGCTGCCGCATATCGACGACCTCTTCACCGGCGCGATCCGCAAGCCGGCCGAAGCTCGCACCGCCGAAGAAATCGCAGCCATCAAGACCTCCGACGAACTCGTCGCCGAACTGTTTGCTGCCGACACGATCGTCATCAGCACCGGCCTTATCAACTTCAACATCTATTCGTCGCTGAAGACCTGGATCGATAACGTCGCTCGCGCCGGCGTGACCTTCAAGTACACGGAAAGCGGCCCGGTCGGCCTCCTGACCGGCAAGAAGGTTTATGTCGTGCTCACCTCGGGCGGCGTCTACTCGCAGGGACCGGCCGCTCCTCTGAACCACGCCGTTCCGTACCTGAAGTCGGTTCTCGGCTTCCTCGGCATCACCGATGTCGAAACCATCTATGTCGAGGGCCTCGCCTTCGGTCCGGAAGCCGCTGAAAAGGCCATCGACGCAGCCAAGTCGCGCGTCCAGGAAATCGCGCTCGCCGCCTGATCGGCTTTCGAATCTTTTGTGGAACGGCCGGCTTTCGCCGGCCGTTGTCATTTATCGATATTGGCGACAAAATCCCGGATCGTCGCCAGGATTTCGGCCGAGAGAGCTTCGTCCAGGGAAATCCTGGCAAGGCCGACGCCACCTGCCATCATCGCGAAAGCCATGATCGCCTTTCGTCGTCTTTCCCCCTCATCCGTTCCCGCAGCCTTGCTGGCCAAAGCCTCGAAATTGCGTTCGAGCCGCTCCGTCGCAATGCCCCGCGCCTTCTCGCCGCTGCGAGCGATATCAGAGGTCAGCGCGGCAAAGGGGCAGCCTTCGCCGGGATTGTCGCGGTGATAGGCGCTGACATAGCGATCGGCCACATCGGCAGCCGTCATCTTCGCCGGGTCCACGCCCTCGGCTTCCAGCCCGCGCCCCCACGAATCGAAGGCGGACCCGATCGCCTCGGCGACCAGATCGTCACGGGAGGCAAAGTGCTTGTAGAAGCCGCCGACGGTCAGCCCGGCTTCCTTCATCAGGTCGGCGACGCCGATGCCCTCAAGCCCCTCCTCGCGCAGCCGCTTTGATGCGGTTTCGACGATCTTCTCATGCGTCTTCTGTTTTTCCAGCTGCGAACGACCCATCGCAATTCTCCTGGGAGTGCCTCTTGACTCAAAAAGATTACAGTCATAATCCTTATAGATAACGATCATAATCCAGATCGTTGTCATTTCCAAGAGGAGCATGAATCATGCGTCTAAGAAACAAGGTCGCCCTGATTACCGGCGGTAACAGCGGCATCGGTCTTGCGACCGCCAAGGTCTTCATCGATGAGGGCGCCAGGGTCGTCATCACCGGCCGCAATCCGGAAACGCTCGCTGCCGCCGAAAAGACGCTCGGCGCCGGCGTTTTGGCGTTGCAGGTCGATGTCACCGATGCCGCCGCCACCGAAAAGGCCTTCGCGGAAGCCGCCGCAAAGGTCGGCAAGTTCGACATCGTCTTCGCCAATGCCGGCATCGGCGGCGCGACACCGCTCGGTGACACCTCGCCGGAGCAGTTCAACCGGATCATCACCACCAATCTGACAGCGGTCTTCTTCACCGTGCAGGCGGCCCTGCCGTATCTCAATGACGGCGGTTCCGTCATCCTCAACGGTTCGGTGCATGCCGTGCTCGGAGCTCCCGGCTGGTCCGCCTATGCGGCCACCAAGGCGGCGGTCCGGGCGATGACGCGCAACATGGCGTCAGAACTCGCGCCGCGCGGCATCCGCGTCAACCAGGTCACTCCAGGCGCCACGAAGACGCCGATCTGGTCGCCGATGGCGCCAACGGAAGACGCAATGTCGGTGCTCGAGACCCGTATGGGCGGCCTCAGCCCGCTTGGCCGCATGAGCGAAGCCGACGAAATCGCCAAGGCAGCGCTCTATCTGGCCTCTGACGATTCAGCCAATGTCACCGGCATCGAAATCACTGTCGACGGCGGCATGACGAGCGCGCCCTCCGGCGCCAAGATCTTCCGCGCTGCCTGAACAAGCAGGGCCGGGCAAGTCGAACCTGTCCGGCCCCGCGAATGCTCCGCCTTAGCTTACATGGATTGCACGATGGGCAACCCGAAACAGGACGATCCCAAAATTCAGCATGGCAAGCAGGAGCAACACGTACAGCATGGTCTGAATGCCTGATGAAACGATGAGTTTGCCGGCGATCAGCGGAAAACCGAAGACGCCGATGAAATAGGCCAGCGAGAATAGCAGCAGCGATTGCGGCATGAGGCCGGCCGGCGCTTCATTTGCGGCAAGGCCGTTGATGACGGAATAGGTCAGCCCATATCCCAGCCCCAGCATCGCCGCCGCCCCCAGATAGACCAGATGACTCGATGTCACCGTCAGGAACAGCGCGATCGATGCCAGCGTCAGGCTCGTCAGAACCAGAAGCGAATAGAACGGGTCTCTCTTGACCACATATCCCGCCACGAACAACCGGCTCAAGATGGCGGAGGACATGAAACCAATGAAGAAAAGCGAGTAGTCGAACCCATGCGCCTTGGCGTAGCTGGTCTGAAAGCTGGACAATCCGCCGAAAATCGCGCCGCCGATGCCGACCATGACGATGGAGTACATAGCCCGAGAAGCGATCACCTGGCGCGCCGCGCCAAACGAGATCTTATTGACATGGGGCAAAATCTTGCCGGCATTGGTCAGCCTGATGTGGAGCAGGAAGTAAAGTGCGCCGCCGGCAAGGCTGGAAAGGGACGCAAACATGAAGGCCGTCTCGATCGGCATGGACCAGCCGGTAGCAAAACGGCCGATGATCGGGCCAGCGCCGATGCCCGACATCATCGATCCGGAAAGCAGCGCAAAAAACCTGATCCGGTGCTCCGGCTCGACGATCGCGGCGACCAGCAAGGGGCCGAGCGCATAGAATGTGCCCCAGCCTATCCCGAGAATGAAACCGACGGCCATCAGGCTCAATCCCGCTGACGGGACCATGGCAAATCCCAAGCCGGATGCAGCAAGAAACAGCCCGGAAAACGCCACTGCCCGCGCAGAGCCGATGGCATCCGCGATGTGACCGGACAGGATGACGAGAATGACGGTGCTGACGGTCGCCGCCGAGATGATCAGACCGGCCAGCGCCTCGTCCCCGCCCCGCTGGCCCACCAGCATGGGGATCAGGAAGGTTACGCCATAGGCGATCGAAAGGAGAAACCCTCCGATACACAAAACGGCAAATTCGCCGCCATCGACCCGCTGCTGTGCAACCGCATCACTCATGTTTCCAAGCCCCTCGCAAGACAATTCATCGGAATGTGCGGCAATGGAGATCACGTTTGTATTTTCCTAACAAGCCGTTTTCATAGTACCCGTAACCTATTGAAAAGACGACATTCCTAAGGAGAAAATTTCTGTTTACTCAACATCGTCAACACCATGGCGAGCACTCCATCCGATCGACATGCTGGAGGGGCGACTCGTCCGCTCCCTTGCTGGGGCGGCGCGCCGTACTTGGAAGAATATCTATGGGCTGGCGGGGTTGCTGCCAAATGGGAAGCTTACCGGGGCAAGGCAAGCTTGCACGGGCAAGACGAGCTTGCCTGGGCAAGACAAACTTGCCTGGGCAAGACGAGCTTGCCCGGGCTAACCGAGCCTCACCACGCCGGAACGGCCGACGACGCAGTTGCGGCCGCTCTTCTTGGCTGCATAGAGCCTGCCGTCGGCCGCCGAGAGCACCGTGGTGAAGCTGCTACCGTCCTCATCGGCGGTGGCAACGCCGATGCTGACCGTCACCGGCTTGTCATCCGGCGTCTTGACGCTGGTCGCGATCGTCCAGCGCAGGCGCTCGGCAAGCAGCAGCCCTTCCTCATGGTTCGTACCGGGGCAGACGGCGACGAACTCTTCGCCGCCGAAGCGGAAGATACGGTCGCTGGAGCGCAGCGTCGTGCCCAGCCGAGTGGCGATCGCCTTCAGCACCTCATCGCCCTGGAGATGACCGTAGCCGTCATTGACGTCCTTGAAGTGGTCGGCATCGATGATGAGGACGGTGGCGGATAGTCCCTGCCTCAACGCCTCGCCGACCATCAACGGCGCCTCCAGCTCCATGCGGGTACGATCGTAGACGCCGGTGAGCATGTCGCGGCCGGTGCGTTCCAGAAGATCGTTGTAGCGCTCGCGGAAGGTCAGGTCGCCGAACACGTCGCTGATGGATCGGGCGGAGGCGTCCGCGCCGACGCGACGGATGTGATATTCGTAGATCGCAAACATTGCCGCATAGAGGCAGACGGCAAGCATCTTCGCCTTCCAGCCGCCCCAGAATACGGCGGCCGGCACGTCCAGGAAGTAATGCAGCGCGGCGAAAAAGCCGACCTGATCGAAGGTCAGCAGCGCAAAGCCCGAGATCATGAAACGCAGAACGACACGCCGGCGGAAAAAATCCCCGAGCTTTTCGTAGAGCAGGATGATGCCGAGCGAATCGATATAGAGCAGCGCCGTGCCCCAGATCATCAGCCAGCCCATCTCCTTGAGGAAATCGACGTCGGGCGTGTGGCCCGCCGACATCTGCAGCGGCTGATGTATCTGCAGCACCCAGGCGATCCCGACCGTCAGGAGATTGCCGAGGAAGAGGCCGTAGATCGGCTGGCGCACCGTCGCGGCATCCTCCTGCAGATAGAGCATCAGGATCATCATCAGCTTGCCGGAGAAGAAGACGGATGAGCCGGGCGACACGTTTCCGAACGGCAGCGAGACGTAGAAGACCGCCGCCAGATAGGTTTCCATGAAATGCATGACGCCGAGCGCCGTCAGGAAAACCCCGAGGCCGAGCCGGTGGCGAAAATGCAGCAGCGTCACCATCAGCACGAAATAGGCGACCGCTTCGACGACGAAGAGAGCGAGGTTGAGCGTCGCCATTACGACACCCCGGCTTCCGGCGGGCGCTGCCAGCCCCCTGCCGGCGTGGCGATCGCGGCGGCGGTTCCTGTGGTCGATCGTCCGAAAAAGTGAAACACGAGGGCAGCCCTGCAAATCCTGCAGGCGGCATCTTTCACCGCAATCCTTTAAGATTAGGTATGCAAGATCACGCGGCTCGGATGAGCAGCCGGCTCATAGGCTTGAAAAGCAAGGAAATTTCCGGCCGGTACGATCCCGATCCTATCCGGAACCCGATTTCAGACCTGGCGAACCTTCTCGCCGTCGCCAAAAAGCGACGAACCGTGCTGATCGATGATCTGCTGCGCCTTGCGCACCGTGCATTCGATCGCATCATCGGAGGAGGAAAACATGTCGGCGCGGATGAAATTGCGCACCAGCACCTCGTCGCCGACCTTCTTTTCGATGCGGCCGGCAAGGCGATACTGGCCACCTTCCTTGCGCGGTTCGGCATAGATCGTGCAATCGGCGTAAAGCTGCGGCTCGCCGGAAGGGCCTGCCGCTTCCGCAGCCGGTTTGCCGCCGCCGGAGAACATCGAAATGATATTTGAAATGAACGAAGCCATGAGCCGTCTCTAGCACGGCGGCGGCGCAGTCGCCAAGTCAAATGATCAGGTTGGCGAGGATCTCGTTTTCGGTGATATCCTCGTAACCCATGCCCGCAGCTTCGAAATTTGCGACCAGCCGGGCGAAATTGTCCGGCGCCTTGGTTTCGATGCCGATCAGGATCGAGCCGAAATTGCGCGCCGATTTCTTCAGATATTCGAAACGGGCGATATCGTCGTCGGGGCCGAGCAGATTGAGGAAATCCCGAAGCGCGCCGGGACGCTGGGCAAGCCGCAGGATGAAGTATTTCTTCAGCCCTGCGTAACGCATGGCTCTTTCCTTCACGTCAGGCAGACGCTCGAAATCGAAATTGCCGCCGGAGACGACGGCGACGATCGTCCTGCCGCGGATCGCTTGGGCGTCCATCGCGGCGATCGCCGTCAGCGACAGCGCGCCTGCCGGCTCCAGCACGACACCCTCGACGTTCAGCATCTCCTGAATGGTGACGCAGATGGCATTTTCCGGCATCAGCCGCACCTGCTCGGCCGGAAAATCGCGGAGTGCCGCAAAGTTCAGGTCGCCGATGCGCGCCACCGCGGCGCCATCGACGAAATTATCGACCTTGGCAAGCGTCGTCACCTCCCCCGCCTCGATGCTGCGCCTCAAGCTCGGCGCACCAGCGGGCTCGGCGAAGACGAAGGCGGATTTCGGCACGGTGCCGTCGAGATAACCGGTGATGCCGGCGGCAAGGCCACCGCCGCCGACCGGCAGGACGACCATGTCGGGCACTGTTCCCTGCGGCAATTGCTGCATGATTTCGGCTGCGACCGTCGCCTGTCCCTCGATGATATCGGCATGGTCGAAGGGCGGCACCATGACGCCGCCGACCGCCTCCACGTGCTCGCGCGCCGCCTGGTAGCACTGGTCGAAAAAGTCGCCGAACAACCGGATGGTGATGAATTCGGCGCCGAACATGCGGGTCTTGTCGATCTTCTGCTGCGGTGTCGTCACCGGCATGAAGACAACGCCCGGCACGCCGAAATGGCGGCAGACATAGGCAAAGCCCTGGGCATGATTGCCGGCCGAGGCGCAGACGAAGGTCTTGGCCGAAGCCCCCTGCCCGATCGCCTTGCGGAAGAAGTTGAAGGCGCCGCGGATCTTGTAGGAGCGTACCGGCGACAGGTCTTCCCGCTTCAGCCAGATATCGGCCCCGTAACGGGCAGAGAGATGATCGTTGAGCTGCAGCGGCGTTGCCGGAAAGAGGCTGCGCATTGCCTGTTCGGCGCTTTCGACATCAAGTCTCGTCACGGGCGTGGTCCAATCTTACATTTAGCCACCCCGCTATCGCACAGCCCGGCCGGCAAAAGAAAGCCCGTTTCACCCGCTTGCGGTTCGTTCGCGACCGGTTCCCGCCCCGGAGCGATCTCACTCGCCGAAAGGCTTTCTTAAACCAATCGCGAAATTGGCGGCACATGAACTGATTTTAACTGTCAATGAAAGGGCCGGCCATTAATATGAGGCCATGACGACACTCAAATTCGCAAGACCGCTCGCCTGGCTCCTGCTCGCCTCGATCATCTTCATGACCGTCTCGCCCATCGGGTTGAGGCCGGAAACCGTGACGACCGTCAATACCGACCGCGCCGGCGCCTATGTGGTCCTCGGGCTCGCCTTTGCGCTTGCCTATCCGAAACAATGGAAAACGGTGGCGGCGCTACTGATCGTCGGCGCTGTCGCCATTGAATATCTGCAATATTTCGCGCCGACCCGCCATGCGCGCCTGCATGATGCCGGCATCAAGGCAGTGGGCGCCGCCATCGGGCTCGTGGCCGGCTGGGTGATCAACAAATGGCGCGAGGCGAGAGCGCTTCCGCTGGCAGAACAGTAATTATCGTCAGCGACGGAGCACGCACAATCCCGAAGATCGAATTCGGGATGTGCGGATTGAAACGTGATAGATCGTCCTTAGCGCGTCTTCCTGGGATGCGCTAAGGACGATCTAGAAACCGCGCAGTTGAACCGCCCAGAAGAACAGCGATATCGCGGCCATCGCAGTTCCCAGAACAAGCGCGGCACTGGTTTTGAAGATCCGGATGCGCCGAGTCTTAGTCCCACTCCAATCGTAAACCATCGCCTTACTCCCCACAAGACAACACTTACTCAACCGTCGCGGCGCAATGCTTGCACCGAAAATGCCTTTGTCAAGCGATAACCCGCCTTTATGCACAATATACAGGCATATTCAATAGCAGCCTATTCAAATGGGATTACGAAGGTGGTGCGGGCGACGGGGATCGAACCCGTACAGCCAAGGCCGAGGGATTTTAAGTCCCTTGCGTCTACCAGTTTCGCCACGCCCGCTTGCTGCGTTTTCAATATCTTGCGTCATTGGCGATGGGAAGAGCCGCGAGGCGTAAAAATCATGCCTCATTCGAACGCATTGGGCGGCTGTTTGCAAAGCGGCCGAAGGACGCTACCTATTTGCGAGCTTCACATCACGGAACATCCCATGAGCCACGACATCGTCACCGCCGCCATGCTCGCCATCGGCGACGAGCTTCTTTCCGGGCGCACCAAGGACAAGAATATCGGCCATCTCGCCGATCTGCTCACCCTTTCCGGCATCGACCTCAAGGAGGTGCGCATCGTCGCCGACGAAGAGGAGGCGATCGTCGAGGCGCTGAACGCGCTTCGCGGCAGATACGACTACGTCTTCACGTCAGGCGGCATCGGGCCGACGCATGACGACATCACGGCCGATGCCATCTCCAAGGCTTTCGGCGTGCCCTGCGAATATGACGAAGCGGCAATGGCGCTGCTTGCCGATATGTACAAGCGCCGCGAGATGGAGTTCACCGAGGCGCGCCAGCGCATGGCGCGCATGCCGCGGGGTGCAGCTCATATCGCCAATCCCGTCTCGACGGCGCCGGGCTTCATCATCGGCAATGTCTATGTCATGGCCGGCGTGCCGCAGGTCTTCCAGGCGATGGTCGACAACGTGCTGCCGACGCTTCGGACCGGCACGCCCGTGCTTTCGCTGGCGATCGCCTGCCCTTACGGCGAAGGCGAGATCGGCACGCCGCTGACGGCGATCCAGAAAGCGCATCCGGAAACCAGCATCGGTTCCTACCCCCGATATGTCGGCCAGAAATTCTTCACCGAGATCGTCGTGCGCGGCCGTTCGCAGGCGGTGATCGATGCGGCCGGCGCCGAGGTGCAGGCGATGATCGAGACCATCCGCCGGAGGAAGGATATCGCCGAAAATCATTCCGCCGAGGCTTAGGAGAGCCGACCATCCTTGATTGACATCAAGGAACTGGAGAAGGGTCCGGTGCATTCCTTTCCTCGCGCAAACCATTTCAGCGCAAGGAGAATTGATATGTCCTACAAAACCATTCTCGCCATTCTCGATACGGCGGACAATAGCGGCGCCGTTGCCGATTTCGCCTTTGCCATCGCCGCCGAAAGCGGCGCCCATGTGATCGGCCTTCATGCCGAAACCATCTCCGCCGTGCCGCTTGTAGCGCCGATGGAAATTCCCGACCCCGTCGCCGTGCAGGCGCTGCAGGACATGGCGCACAGCGAAACAGTCGCGGTGGAGCGCATCTTCCGGGAGAAAGCGGCCGCAGCCGGCGGCTCTTTCGAGTGGCGCAGCTTCGCCACATCAACCGGCTACGGCTCCTCACCGCTGCTCGAAAGCGCCCGCAGTGCCGATCTGCTGATCGCCTCGCAGGCCGATCCCGCCAAACCCTCCGACAGCCACGTCGACGTCAACAGCTTCCTCTTCGAGACCGGCCGGCCGGTGCTGATGATCCCCTATATCATTCGCCAGCCCAAGCCGATCAAGCGTGTGCTGATCGCCTGGAACGGCTCGAAGGAGGCGGCGCGCGCGACCTTCGACGCGCTGCCGATCCTGAAAGCGGCCGACGAGGTGGAAATCTTTTCGGTCGATCCGGCCGACACGGCGCTGCAATCGCCGTTGACGGCAGGCGCCGAGATCGCCGCCACGCTTGCCCGTCACGGGGTAAAGGCGACGCTTTCCACGGCGGAGAGTATCGACAAGCACACGTCTGATGTCATCGAGAACCGGCTTTCCGACAGCAGCATCGATCTTCTCGTCATGGGCGCCTACACGCATTCCTGGCTCTGGCAGACGATCTTCGGGGGCACGACGAAAACCGTGCTGCAATCGATGACGGCGCTGACCCTGTTGTCGCGATAACCGTTGCTCTTGCGTTTTGCCGGCAAATCCCGCTAATAGCGGCGACCGATGACGGCTTCGCGCCTCGGCACAGCTCGCGCGCTGCAGCTCGCGATCTCGCGCAGCAGCATCTTGCGCGATTTCCCGTTTTGCCGATCGCCGCGTCAAGCCCGTCCGGTCGCCGGTAAACGGCGTGTCGTTTCCATCATGCCGCGGAGCAGCCCGATGTCCCTTCCCGATAAAGCCTTTCCCGTTTCCTGGGATCAGTTCCACCGCGATGCGCGTGCGCTTGCCTGGCGCCTTGCCGGCCTCGGCCAAACCTTCAAGGCGATCGTCTGCATCACTCGCGGCGGCCTCGTTCCGGCCGCGATCATTTCGCGCGAACTGAACATCCGGCTGATCGAGACTGTCTGCGTCGCCTCCTATCATGACTATGTGAACCAGGGCGACATGGTGCTGCTCAAGGGGATCACGCCCGAGCTGACCGAAAATGACGGCGAAGGCGTGCTCGTCATCGACGACCTGACCGATACCGGCAAGACCGCGGCACAGGTGCGCGCCATGCTGCCGAAGGCGCATTTCGCCTGCGTCTACGCCAAGCCGAAGGGCGTGCCGACCGTCGACACCTTCGTCACCGAGGTCAGCCAGGATACCTGGATCTATTTCCCCTGGGACATGGGCTTCACCTATCAGGAGCCGATCGCCAAGGGCGCACGCTGACCGCCGCCGGCAGCGGCGCGTGATCCTCGCAATTACCACTTGAAATTGTTCCAGATTTTGTCCGCGGGGTTGCCTGATTCCGCTACCGGGATTCCCACACCTATTTTATTTTCTTCTCATAGACGCGGTGGTTTGAGAATCGTGTCAGGTTGCGCTTAAAACGTGCAAACTGATGATGCGATACGGGGAAGCAAAATGGCGCGGTGGGGGCATCTCGGAGCAATTCTGTCGGTCGGGCTGGCGGCATGTGTTTTTCCCGCCCACGCCGAATCTGCCTATGTGCCCCTCGTGCGCGACTATGTCGAACAGCGGATCAGGCCCTTGGTCGAGACGCCGCTGGTGCTGAGCGCCATTGCCGAGCAGAATGCGAAGTTCGTCAATGTCAGCGAAATGGATATGCGGGTTCTCGACGAAGCCTACCGGTCGGAGATCGGTCAGGACCACCTGCAGATGGTCAAGCTGCTGCTCGACAAATCGGTCTCGCACTACCTGAAGGCCAGGCAGGACGCTTCGCAAGGGGCGATCGTCGAATTTTTCGTCACCGACGCGCATGGGCTGAATGTCGGGCAGAGCATCATCACCGCCGACTACTGGCAGGGCGACGAGGAGAAATACCTCAAAACCTTCGCCAACGGCTCCCGCGAGATCTTCATCGACCGGGCGGAACGCAACGAATCCACGCAGATGCTCGAAACCCAGGCGAGCTTCGTCGTCCTCGACGAAGCGGACAGGCCGATCGGCGTGGCGATCGTCACCATCGCCATCGATGCGCTCTGAGGGCGCTCGCAGGCGGGGCGAATCGGTATGCGCATTTGCATCGAAAATGCCATCACAAGATTTGCCGCAAGGCGCTTTTTTGCCGCCGCGCCGTTTTCCTTAGCCGGCAGCACCTGCAAGCCATTGTAATTTCAACATTCCCCGGCTTTCCCCAATCTCCACAGGCGCATCCACAATATGTTGTGGTTACCATTCAATTAAGAGCCAGCCCTTGACGGAATCACCTGTTTCAAACTTTATTGTGACTGATGTTGCGGCGGCGACAGGACCGGAGGTAACGAGCCCGGTTCCCTTTTGAAAAACAGGACGCAGAATCAGGGTTTTGCACCGGGAGCGGTTCAGGCCCGACAGGATTTTTGCGCGGTTTTCAGCCTCCAAAAAAAGCGGCGTCGGGACTGGCGATAATAAGCTGTTAATACTATATTTAGCGTTTGCAGCCACCATCACCACAAGATACAGGAAGACATCTCTCCGGATGACACCCCTGTCACAATACGGAAACGAGGCTGGCTGCACGACGATAATCTGCCGCCGGATAGGAAATTTGCGCCCCGGGGACGGGCGCCAACGCGAGGTCAAGACTATGCGCATCGAACGTCGTTTCACGAAGGCCGGCCAAGGCGCCTATGCGGATATCGAATTCCGCAAGGCGACGAGCGAGATCAAGAACCCGGATGGGTCGATCGTCTTCCGCCTCGAGAATATCGATGTCCCCGCGCAGTTCTCGCAGGTCGCCACCGACGTTCTGGCGCAGAAGTATTTCCGCAAGGCCGGCGTTCCCACCCGTCTGAAGAAGGTCGAGGAAAACGACGTTCCTTCCTTCCTGTGGCGCTCCGTTCCCGATGATGCCGCGCTGAAGAACCTGCCGAAGGAGGAGCAGACCGGCTCCGAAATCGATGCGCGCCAGGTCTTCGATCGTCTCGCCGGCACCTGGACCTATTGGGGCTGGAAGGGCGGCTATTTCTCTTCGGAAGAAGATGCGGCAGCCTTCAAGGACGAGCTTGCCTATATGCTCGCCACCCAGCGCGTCGCGCCGAACTCCCCGCAGTGGTTCAACACCGGCCTGCACTGGGCCTATGGCATCGACGGCCCGGGCCAGGGCCATTTTTACGTCGACCCCTTCACCGGCAAGCTGACCAAGTCGAAGTCCGCCTACGAACATCCGCAGCCGCATGCCTGCTTCATCCAGTCCGTCGAAGACGACCTCGTCAACGAAGGCGGCATCATGGATCTCTGGGTGCGTGAAGCCCGCCTCTTCAAATACGGCTCCGGCACCGGCTCCAACTTCTCCATGCTGCGCGGCGAAGGCGAAAAGCTTTCCGGCGGCGGCCGCTCCTCCGGCCTGATGAGCTTCCTGAAGATCGGCGACCGCGCCGCCGGCGCCATCAAATCGGGCGGCACGACGCGCCGCGCCGCCAAGATGGTTGTCGTCGACATCGACCATCCCGATATCGAGGAATACATCAACTGGAAGGTCAAGGAAGAGCAGAAGGTCGCCGCCCTCGTCACCGGCTCCAAGATCGTCGCCAGGCACCTGAAGGCGATCATGAAGGCCTGCTTCAATTGCGAAGGCGGCGATAGCGGCGATTGCTTCGACCCGGCCAAGAACCCTGCCCTGAAGCGCGAGATCCGCGCCGCCAAGAAGGACCAGGTTCCGGAAAACTACGTCCAGCGCGTCATCCAGTTCGCCCGCCAGGGCTACAAGGATCTCGAATTCAAGACCTACGACACGGACTGGGATTCGGAAGCTTACCTCACGGTATCGGGCCAGAACTCCAACAACTCCGTCTCGATCAAGGACGACTTCCTGCGCGCGGTCGAGAATGACGGCGAATGGAAGCTGACCGCCCGCAAGGACGGCCGGGTGATGAAGACGCTGAAGGCGCGCGACCTCTGGGAAACGATTTCCTATGCCGCCTGGGCTTCGGCCGATCCGGGCATCCACTTCAACACGACGATGAACGACTGGCACACCTCGCCGGCCGGCGGCCCGATCCGCGGCTCGAACCCGTGCTCGGAATACATGTTCCTCGACGACACGGCCTGCAACCTCGCTTCGCTGAACCTCTTGCAGTTCAAGGACAAGGCCACCAAGCGCATCAATATCGGCGACTACGAACATGCCGTTCGCCTGTGGACCGTCGTGCTCGAAATCTCGGTCATGATGGCGCAGTTCCCGTCGAAGCGCATTGCCGAACTCTCCTACGAATACCGCACGCTCGGCCTCGGCTACGCCAATATCGGCGGCCTGCTGATGTCGTCGGGCATTCCCTACGACTCCACCGAGGCCCGCGCCATCGCCGGTTCGCTGACGGCGATCATGACCGGCATCTGCTATGCGACCTCGGCCGAAATCGCCGGCGAACTCGGCCCCTTCCCGAACTTCGCACCGAACCGCGAAAGCATGCTGCGGGTCATCCGCAACCATCGCCGCGCCGCTTACGGCGAAACCTCCGGCTATGAGGCGCTGTCGATCGATCCGGTCGCGCTGATCCATTCGGAAAACCCGGACCAGGATCTTGCCGCCCATGCCAAATCGGCCTGGGACAAGGCTCTCGAGCTCGGCGAAAAGCACGGCTACCGCAATGCCCAGGTTTCGGTCATCGCCCCCACCGGCACGATCGGCCTCGTCATGGATTGCGACACCACGGGCATCGAGCCTGACTTCGCCCTCGTCAAGTTCAAGAAGCTCGCCGGCGGCGGCTACTTCAAGATCATCAACCGCGCCGTGCCGGAAGCGCTGCGCACACTCGGCTATTCGGAAAGCCAAATCGCCGAGATCGAAGCCTATGCCGTCGGCCATGGCAACCTGAACCAGGCGCCGGCGATCAACCCGTCGACGCTGAAGGCCAAGGGCCTGACCGACGAGAAGGTGGAAGCCGTCAACGCCGCGCTGAAGAGCGCCTTCGACATCAAGTTCGTCTTCAACCAGTGGACGCTCGGCGCCGACTTCCTGAAGGAGACGCTGAAGGTTTCCGACGAGCAGCTCTCCGACATGAGCTTCAACCTGCTCGACCATATGGGCTTCTCGAAGAAGGACATCGAAGCCGCCAACATCCATGTCTGCGGCGCGATGACGCTGGAAGGCGCGCCCTTCCTCAAGGCCGAGCATCTGCCGGTCTTCGATTGCGCCAATCCCTGCGGCAAGATCGGCAAGCGCTACCTCTCGGTAGAAAGCCATATCCGCATGATGGCGGCTGCCCAGCCCTTCATCTCGGGTGCGATTTCCAAGACGATCAACATGCCGAACGAGGCGACCGTCGAGGATTGCAAGAACGCCTATATGCTCTCCTGGAAGCTCGGCCTGAAGGCGAACGCCCTCTACCGTGACGGCTCGAAGCTCTCGCAGCCGCTCAACGCCTCGCTGATCGAAGACGAGAACGACGAGGATGCGCTGGAGGAACTGCTGCAGGCGCCCGTCGCCGCCCAGGCCGTCACCGTCACCGAGAAGATCATCGAACGGGTGATCGAGCGTGTTTCGCGTGAACGCGAGAAGCTGCCGAACCGCCGCCAGGGCTACACCCAGAAGGCCGCCGTCGGCGGACACAAGGTCTATCTCAGAACCGGCGAATTCGGCGACGGCCGCCTCGGCGAGATCTTCATCGACATGCACAAGGAAGGTGCTGCCTTCCGTGCGATGATGAACAACTTCGCCATCGCCATCTCGCTCGGCCTGCAATATGGCGTGCCGCTCGAAGAATATGTCGAGGCCTTCACCTTCACCAAGTTCGAGCCGGCCGGCATGGTCATCGGCAATGATGCGATCAAGAACGCCACCTCGATCCTCGACTACGTCTTCCGCGAACTCGCCGTCTCCTATCTCGGCCGGCACGATCTCGCGCATGTCGATACGTCTGATTTCTCGAACACGGCACTCGGCAAGGGCATCCAGGAAGGCAAGACCAACCTGCTCTCCACCGGCTGGACCCGCGGCTACAAGCCGACGCTGGTATCCGGCACTGGCGGCGAGCGCCAGGCGGGCGAACCCAAGGGTGCCGCCACCGCAGCCCCTGCCCGCGCCGCCTCCACCGGCACCGTGACCGCCTTTGCCGGCAGCGCTGCCCGCAAGCTGGAGCCGACGGTTGCCATCTCCACCTCCGAAATCGTCGCCTTCAAGCGCGATTACGAGGAACGCGCCAAGGAATTGGCGGAAGAGATCGCCGAAGAGGTGACCGAGGAAATCACCAGCGACGCGACCGCCCTCTTCTCCGACAAGGCCGCAGCCGACGCCGCCTCGGCCAAGACGGAAGCCAAGAAAATGGAAGCCGAACGCCGCCAGCGCTCGATCATGCAGGGTTACACGGGCAACATGTGCTCGGAGTGCCAGAACTTCACGATGGTGCGGAACGGGACTTGCGAGAAGTGCGATACTTGTGGGGCTACGAGTGGGTGCAGCTGAGGAAAGTTTGGCGATGATGTAGCGCGCCATTGAGTTCTTCATTGCGCCGCTGAGAATGACATTAAGTCGGCCATTTTGGTCAAAGCGCAAAACCTTCCGGGCATCTCGGTGCCCGGAAAATGCCTTAAGGAACAAAACAGGAATCAACTAGACAGGCACGGAATTCGAGTATGGCAGACGCAGTGATTGCAAACTGGGACGGGCACGACTATCAGGCCCGCTTCTTCTGGATACATGCTTCCGGTCTGCGCGACCCGGAGAAGGCCCATGTCGTTGAGGTCTCATACGAGGCCGACGGGCCGAAGGGTTTCGATGACGTTGTCGTGCGCTACGACCCCGGGATGGAGAGCCGCCGCCCGTTCAGGATTATGACAGCGCATCACCAGGTCAAGTTTCACGTCAACCAAGCTGGCCGCTTCGGCTACGCCGATCTGATCGAACCTGATTTCATTGGGGCGGAGAAGATCTCTATCCTGGAGCGACTCCGCGACGCAGTAAAAAAGGCGCCTGCCGGCTCGACGTTCACATTGGTGACCACCGATCGCATTTTCGACGACGATCCTCTGAATGGGCTAATTCGGCAAAGTGATAAAGCGCTTAACACGGACAAGCTGTTCGATGGCACTACTGACCGCAGTGCAATGGGCAAGATCCGTAAACTGTGGCGTGAGCATCTTGGCCTCAACGACAACGACGAACTGAAGGCTATCGTTGAGACGTTTCACATCATCGATTGCTATCACTCGCTCGAGGCGATGCGGGAGAACGTCGACCTCTATTTCAAGCTCGTCGGCCTCGCCGCTGGCGGCAACAGCCTTGAGTATAAATACGACGGCGCGGCCAGAAAGCTCAAGGCTACGCAACGCAATGTCCTCACAAGGCAGACATTCGAGGAAATTTGCGTCGAGCAGGGTTGGATCAAGCCTCCGCTGGCGGACAACAGGAAGAACATCTCCATCCGCTCATTCAGCGACGGCCCGACCGACTACCTTGATGCCGCGCCAGAAAACACCTTGTCGCTGCACCACATGTTCGACGTACGGCATCTCCAGCCGGGCGCGGACTGGAACACGGATGTCCGGCCTGCGGTGGAAGAATTCATTTTCCGTGTTCGCGAAACCGACAAAAACATCCGCCTGTTCCTCGACAGCCATTCCTCGGTCGCCTTCCTTGCGGGCGCCTTGCTCGGCTTCAAGACGAACACGCATGTGGAGCTGAATCAGAAAGGGCGCGGGCCGACGACGGTCTGGCGGGCTGATGACGACAAGACCGGTCCCCGCGCGGTGACTTCGGTTATCGATATTGGCGATGGCCCGGACGTCGCGGTCGCCGTCAGCTTCTCTCGTGATGCCATCGCGGATGTAGAGGAATACGTTAGGGCAAAGGTTCCAGACATTGGACGTATTCTTCATGTCGTCCCGGAAAACGGTACCAGCCAAAAGTCCTTGGTCGGCGGCGAGCACGCGGCGGACCTTGCAGACCAGATAGCAGGAGCCGTGAAAGCCCTTCGTCCGGCCTTCGGTGCCCGGCGCCATTTCTTCATATCGGGGCCGAACGCATTCACCTTCTTTATGGGCCAGCATCGGGACTCGATGGGGCCAGTCACGCTGTACGAGTTCGATTTCAAGGGTGTCGTAGATGGCAGCTACCACCCCTCTTTCAGGATTGGTTGAGTAATGGAACTTAAATCGCAATTCACAGAGTTTCTCCGCGAGATCCGTCCTACGGATCGGCAGAAGGAAAGTTGGAAAGCGGGAGCGAGCACGCTCCGCTCGCGCCTCGCGGCTGACGAGGCCTTGAGCAAGATAGTCGTCGCCACCTTCCTACAAGGAAGCATTCGGCGCTCGACCGCGATCCGGCCGACCGGAGACAAGCGGCCCGATGTTGATATCGTTGTGGTGACTGATATCGACTATCACGCGACGACACCAAAGCAAGCGATGGACAAGTTTGTTCCATTTCTCGAACGCCACTACCCGGGCAAATGGCGTCCGCAGGGACGATCGTTTGGCATCGAACTGACCTACGTCGATATTGACCTGGTCATCACAGCGCTGCCGACCGATCCCGCGTCCCGGCAGGCGATGGAGAAATTGTATCGATCACAGTCGGTTCTCACGACAGATACCCTGGAAGAAGACACGAGTTGGCGCCTCAACGAGAGCTGGAAGCCAACGCCATTCGGTTCACAGCCGCTGGAAATGGAGGACGCGCCGACAGGCAACTGGCGTCCGAATCCGCTGTTTCTGCCAGACCGCGATGTCGGAACCTGGGGCCGCACCCATCCTCTCGCCCAGATCCAGTGGACGGCGGCGAAGAACCGAGCATGCAATGGCCACTACGTGAACCTGGTACGAGCTACCAAGTGGTGGCGGCAGAATGCGCTTATCGTGCCGAAATATCCGAAGGGCTATCCGCTTGAACACATGATCGGGCACGTTCTCAAAAACGGAACCACCTCGGTTGCCACCGGCTTCGTCCAGGCACTGGAATCCATGAGGGACGATTGGCGGATTCACGCAATGATCGAGCAAGTTCCAGAACTGCCTGACCACGGCGTGCCAGAGCACAATGTCTTGAAACGACTCTCCGCGGACGACTTCAAGTCTTTCCATGCTGCAATCACGACCGCGGCCGGACAGGCGCGAGAGGCGCTGGATTCGGACGATGCGCAGAAGAGCGGCCAGTTGTGGCAAAAGCTGTTCGGAACGAAGTTCCCGCTTCCCGGACCGAACGGTGGCGATCGTAAGCCTGGCTTCTTCATTCCTCCATCACAGCCTGCTGAGCCACGGAGGACTGATCGGTTCGCGTGAGGTACTTCTAGTTGTTTGTCCCTGAGGTACTTCAGAGCATTGCCGACCGACTTGCGGATCATCCTCGACTCCGATGTACCAACGCCTGGTCATCGGATTCGAAGGGTCGCTGGTTCCTGCCCTTCGTGGCCCTCCTGAGTGCCGATCCGACCGAGTTCATCTCGGCCGCGACGGCTTGGTACGTCGTGTTCATTCCGCGGACGAAAGACGTCACCGTTTACCCGGCGATGATCGGTGGAGTTTCGGCAACCTTCCAGCACCAGTCCTTCAATAGCGAAGGAGGTGGCTCGCTGCCGTGGAGGCTGGGAAATCCCTGCCTTGATCGCCCGGCGGCCATATTCGGGCGCGCCTCGTGGAATGGCCAGCCCGATGAGATCGACGAGAAGATCATCTGGCATCTGGAACGACTGCTTATGTGGATTGACGCGGCCGCTATGGGCGAGCTGGCGATCGATGGCGAGCCACTGGAGCTGCCGCCCGGGCCGGGGCAGACAAACTTTCCGGTGGTCGGCTTCATTGGCGCTGGCGACGATCTGACATTCTGGCAAGGCCGGACCAATGAATGGGGATGGGTCGATTTAGCCAAGCTTCCAGCGGCCAAAACCAGCTATGCAATGACGACGTTCCGTGACCACCAATCTGCGCCGATCAGAGAGTCGCCATGGGGGCGGACAATAGCTCAAGCCGCCGTGGCAAAAACTGGCCTCTGGATCGCGCTCGACAACCTGCCAGTGCTGGCGCCTTGGGAATTGCCACGAACGTGGGCGGATCTTTCCGCTCAGCTCGCTGGTCAGGGCGTTCAGCTGGCTGACGTGTTCGAGCTCGCTGGCGCCGATCGCCGGCGTCGGAAGGACGATCGCGGAACGGTCACGCTGCTCCTCGGATTCCCGACGGCGGAATTGATCGGCGAGGCTCCCTCGAAGTACCATTGGATCGCTGTCGGTTCGGTCGAACTGTCGGATCGGAAGACGAAGAAAAATGGCTTCCGCGCGAACGAGCGGGTGCATCGGCTCATCGATCGCAATCGACCGACAGCGAATTCTTCATTGACTTGGTTGCGGACGGTCAATTGGGAACCCGACCAGATCCGGACGCGCTCCGGCTTTGGCACCGGAATGGTTTCCAAGAGGGTGCTGGTTCTCGGTGCCGGGTCACTCGGTGGCGCAGTGTCGGAAAATCTCGTCCGCATGGGCGTGACAAGGATGGGTATTCTCGATCCTGACGTGTTGGATGTCGGCAACCTGACGCGGCATGTGCTTGGCATGGGTGCGGTCGGCCATGACAAGGCTACCGCGCTTGCGCACGCTCTGTCGCTGGCCATGCCAGATGCCAATGTCACAGGTGTAGTTGCCCGCTTCCCTCCGGGTACGGATGAACTCGCGGAGGAACTGCGTTCGTTCGATGTTATCATCGACTGCACCGGATCGGATGCGGTCCTTGATGCCATGGCCGAGTTCGACTGGGGCGGTGAGAAGATCTTCATCAGTCTGGCGATGACCTGGCGGGCCGAGGGACTTCTCGTGTTCACTGCCTCCGAGGCCACATTCCCGGCAATCGATGCGAAGGAAAGCTTCAACGAGATGAATGTGCCACCGACCGATTTCGGCGACGCCTACATGGAAGGGATCGGCTGCTGGCATCCAGTGTTTCCGGCAACGGCCGCAGATGTCCGCATGTGGGGTGCTGTGGCAACAACAACCATCCTAGAGGCAATCAGATTGCCGAAACGCCGCTGCCAATATTTCCGGCAGGGATTTGATGGCACTGTGGAGAGGCTCAATGGATGAGAAGATTATGGTGGCATTTCAAGCTGTGAATGCGACTGTCGAAGTTCGTCTGACGGATACCGCCCTGCGATTGATCGAGACGGAGGCTCTTACGTCGACTGACAAGGAGACAGGTGGCATCCTCATCGGTCGGTATGAGAATGATGGGAACGTGGCGGTCGTCACCGCGGCGACGGAACGTCCCGCCGACTCCAGTTCCGGAAGGGCTTGGTTTCAAAGGGGTATCAGTGGACTGAAAGCAAAACTTCGCACCCGATGGGTAGCTGGCGAATTCTATGTCGGCGAGTGGCACTCCCACCCTGGCGGCGCCCCGGATCCAAGCGGCAATGACATTCGGGTGATGCGTTCCATCTCGATCGACACCAGCTACAGGTGTCCGAAGCCGATCATGCTCATCGCAGGGACGTCCAGCAAGCCCATTCGCATATCGGTAAGCGTCTTGGAGAACGGTAGTCTGATCAGACTTAAGCCAGTCGAATCGCCTAGAAACAGCGGAACGGAAAGTCCGATCGTCACCGGCACCAAGCTGGAGGGCGATCTTTGATTTCGTCATTCGCCGAGGACTCGCCCCTGCGATAACAGCGCGCGTCGAAGGCTGTGCCGACTACTATGCTATGTCACCCTACACTGATGCATTAGACCACGAGTCGGTTCATGACTTACATCTATAACAATCCCACCCTCGATCTCACGCTTGACCCTGATTTCTTCTCCCTCCTCATCGGAAGCCACGCCCGCATCGTCGGCCGCCCCCTCCTTGAGGACGGCCAAGGCCCTGACTGGCTTTACAACGACGCCCCCGTCGTGGTCCTCGCTCACAATACCGAGCCCGACCCGCGCTTCATCTACGCAAACCGGACAGCACAGCGCTGCTTCGAATACAGCTGGGATGAATTCATCGCGCTGCCTTCGCGGCTTTCGGCCGAGCAGCCTGATCGTGCCGAGCGGCAGCGGTTGCTGGACGCCGTCACGCGTGATGGTTTTGTCGAGAATGGGCGTGGTGTCAGGATCGCGAAATCGGGGCGGCGGTTCTGGATCGAGGACGTGACCGTCTGGCAGCTTATCGATGAGGCCGGGCGGCGGTTGGGTCAGGCTGCGAAAATTTCTTCGTGGCGGGACGTGTAGTTGCCGCCTGGGGAGCTTCCATCGCGATGAAGCTACGGTTTCATCCGGTCGGGATGCGCCGCCTGAAAAGCGGGCAGTTCGGCGCATCTCGCGTCGATCTCGACTATGCGTTTGAAATCGGTCATCTCGACGCCCCAGCGGCGGGCGTTGTAGACTTGTGGAATGAGACAGAGGTCCGCCATCGTGGGCCGGTTGCCGAAGCTGAAGTCTCCGGCGCTTTCGCCGATCATGGCCTCCACTTTCCCGAGTCCGGCGGCGATGAAGTGTTTCATCCATTGCTCGCGGGCGTCGGCCTTTTCGGTCATGGTCATGAGATGCGCTGCGACATGCATGTTGCATATCGGGTGGATGTCCATGGCGACCGCGTATGCGAGGGCGCGCACTTTCTGGCGGTCGGCGATATCAGCCGGCAGCAATCCCGATTCCGGCCGAAGTTCGGCCAGATATTCGATGATCGCCAGTGATTGCGTCAGCGTTTTCCCATCGATCACCAATGTCGGCACGAGCCCCTGCGGGTTGAGCGCGAGATATTCCGGCGTCTTGTGTGCGCCCTCCAACAGGTTGACGGGCACCGTCCTGTAATCGACGCCCAGGAGATTGAGGGCGATGCGGACGCGGTAGCTCGCCGACGATCTCCAGTAATCGTAGAGAACGACCTCGCTCATTTCTCGCCGGCTCCCGCGTATTTTTCGACCGTCTGCTCGATCGCCCCGAAGATCGAATGGCCGGCGTGGTCCTTCATCTCGATGCGAACCCGATCCCCGAACCGCATGAAGGGCGTCTTCGGCGATCCGGTCTCAATGGCTTCGATCATCCTGAGTTCGGCAATGCAGGAATAGCCGTTTCCGCCCTCCTCCACCGGCCTGCCCGGGCCACCGTCCAGCTTGTTGGAGACGGTTCCGGAGCCGATGATCGTGCCGGCGACGAGATTGCGCGTCTTGGCGGCATGGGCGATCAATTGGCCGAAATCGAAGGTCATGTCGATGCCGGCATTCGCCTTGCCGAATGCCATGCCGTTCAAGCTCACGAGCAGCGGCAGATGCAGCTTGCCGCCATCCCAGGCACTGCCTAGCTCATCGGGCGTCACCGCGACGGGAGAGAATGCCGATGCGGGCTTGGATTGGAAGAAACCAAATCCCTTGCCCAATTCATCCGGGATGAGGCCGCGCAGCGACACGTCGTTGACGAGCATCACGAGGCGGATAGCGTTGCGGGCTGCTTGCGGGCCGGAGCCCATCGCCACGTCGCCGGTGATGACGGCGACCTCGCCCTCCATGTCGATCCCGTAGGCTTCGTCTGCCGCCAGGATCGGATCGCGCGGCGCGAGGAATCCGTCCGAACCGCCTTGATACATCAGCGGATCGGTCCAGAAGCTCGCCGGCATCTCGGCGCCTCGCGCCTTGCGCACCAGTTCGACATGGTTGACGTAGGCCGAGCCGTCGGCCCATTGATAGGCCCGCGGCAGAGGCGATGCAGCATCATGTTCGTGAAAGCGGATCGTCGGCTGGGCGCCGGTCTCGATGCCTTCGGCGACCTGCTCAAGTCTTGGAGCCACATGCTCCCAGTCGTCGAGCGCTGCCTGCAAGGTGCGGGCGATGTGGCCGACCTCGGAGCAGCGAGTGAGATCGCGGGACACGACGACGAGGCGGCCGTCCCTGGTGGAGTCCTTCAATGTCGCGAGTTTCATGTCTGATTTCCAATGCGGGAGGATGCCATCACTTGATACCGGGGGTTCCGTCGAACTTGCGTTCCAGGCCGTCCCAGCATTTGAGGTAATCATCCTGCAGCGTTTCAAGCTCGGCTGCGTATTTCGTCAGTTGCTGCGGGTATCGGGTCTCGAACATGAAGGCCATGGTGTTATCGAGCTTCACGGGCTTGAGCTCGGAATTGGATGCCTTTTCGAAGGCAAGCGCATCCGGCCCGTGGGCCAGCATCATGTTGTGCAGGCTCATGCCACCCGGCACGAAGCCCTCTTCCTTGGCGTCGTACTGGCCGTGGATCAGGCCCATGAATTCGCTCATGATGTTGCGGTGATACCAGGGCGGACGGAAGGTGTGGTCGGCCACCAGCCAGCGCGGCGGGAAGATCACGAAATCGACATTGGCCGTGCCGGCATCTTCGGTGGGGGCTGTCAGCACCGAGAAGATCGACGGATCGGGATGGTCGAAGCTGATCGCGCCGACGGGAGAGAATGTCCTGAGGTCGTATTTGTAAGGCGCGTAGTTGCCGTGCCAGGCGACCACATCGAGCGGCGAGTGGCCGATCTCGGTGACATAGAACTTTCCGCACCATTTCACATGCACACGGCAGGGCGTTTCCTTGTCCTCGAAAGCGGCGACGGGCGTCTTGAAGTCGCGCGGGTTCGCAAGACAATTGGCGCCGATCGGCCCGCGGTCCGGCAGGGTGAATTTCGCGCCGTAGTTCTCGCAGATATAGCCGCGCCAGACTTTCTGCTCGCCGCTTTTCAGGATCTTGAACATCATGCCGCGGGGGATGAGGCATATCTCAAGCGGCTCGACATCCATGATGCCCATTTCGGTGAACACCCTGAGGGCGCCGAGCTGCGGCACGATCAGCAGTTCGCCGTCGGCATTGAAGAAATAGTCGTCGACCATGTCTTCGTTGAAAACGTAGGCATGGGCCGACATGCCGACCTGGGTGGTGACATCGCCCGCTGTCGTCATCGTCCGCACGCCCTGAAGAAAGGTCAGCTTCTCCTCAGGCGCGGGGATGGGATTCCAGCGAAGCTGGCCGAGGGCAAGCGAATGATCGTCCAGGCAGGGGGCGCTTTTCCAGTGGGGATAGGAAGCGTTCGAGAAGCGGCTCGTGTGGCGCACGCTCGGGCGGATGCGATAAAGCCAGGATCTTTCGTTCGTCCCTCGCGGCGCGGTGAAGGGCGAGCCGGAAAGCTGCTCGGCATAAAGGCCGTAATTGCATTTCTGCGGGCTGTTCTGGCCCTGCGGCAGGGCGCCCGGAAGCGACTCCGTTTCGAAATCGTTGCCGAAGCCCGGCATGTATTTCAGCTTGTTCGTTATCGCGGCTTCAGTCTCCGAAGACTGAATCGATGTCTGGTCCATTGCTCAACTCCTCCCCCGAAAACTCCTGAACGCCGCGCGCCCTTTCGGACGCGCGGGATGTCCGAGAGTTTACTCCGCTGCGGTACCGATGACACCACGCTTGATCTGATCGGCTTCGATCGATTCGAACAGCGCGCGGAAATTGCCTTCGCCGAAGCCCTCGTCGCCCTTGCGCTGGATGAATTCGAAGAAGATCGGGCCGATGACGGTTTTCGAGAAGATCTGGAGCAGGATTTTCGTCATGCCGCCGTTCACGACACCTTCGCCGTCGATGAGGATGCCATGCTTCTTCATCCGATCGATGGGCTCGCTATGGCCGTTCACGCGCTCATAGGACATGTCGTAATAGGTCTCCGGAGGACCCGGCATGAAGCGCAGGCCGTTATCGGCAAGCCTGTCGGTGGCGTCGTAGATATCCTCCGTGCCGACGGCGATATGCTGGATGCCCTCGCCCCGGTACTTCTTCAGATATTCCTCGATCTGGCTCGTGTCGTCCTTCGATTCATTCAGCGGAATGCGGATCTTGCCGCAGGGCGAGGTGATGGCGCGGCTGACCAGACCGGTGATGCGCCCATCAATATCGAAGAAGTGGATCTGCTTGAAATTGAACAGGTTGCGGTAGAAATCCCACCATTTGTCCATATTGCCGCGGAAGACGTTATGCGTGAGGTGATCGAGATAATAGAAGCCGATCCCCTCCGGGCGCGGGTTGCGCTCGCCGAGCCAATCGAACTCGGCATCGTAAGCCGAGCCCTTTGCCCCGTAGGTTTCGACGAGATAAAGCAGCGAGCCGCCGATGCCGACGATCGCCGGTACGTCGAGCACCTTGTCATCGCCTTCATAGGGAACCGCGCCTTTCGACACCGCATGATCGAAGGCGTGCCTGGCGTCGACGACGCGCCATGCCATCGATGGCGCGCAGGGACCATGATTGGCGACGAAGCGGGCGCCATGGCTGCCGGCTTCGGCGTTCAGGACATAGTTGATGTCCCCCTGGCGCCAGACGGTGATGTCTTTCGTCTTGTGCCTCGCGACCACGACATAGCCCATGCGTGTGAAGAGCTCACTGAGTTTCTCTGGCTCGGGATGAGCGAATTCGACGAATTCGAAGCCGTCGGTGCCGGCCGGGTTATCGGCGGTGATTTCTGACGGCGGCGCATCATGCGGGAAAGGGCCCATTTTCTCCTCCTCGAGACTGAACTTTCACTCATGCAAAGTGTGACCCAAAACGCATGCAAAGTTCTTGCATTCTTTCTATACAAGGAAAATATTATGCATGGTTCGTGAGCATTTTGGAGGTTTCGCGCAATGGATGAGCATCTCGACAAATTGGATTTTCGCCTACTTCAGGAATTACAAAAAGACGGCAGGCTGACGAACAACGAGTTGGGCGAGCGGATCGCGCTTTCGCCCTCGCAATGCTCACGCCGGCGCACCAGATTGGAGTCCGAGGGATATATCCGCAGCTACCGGGCTTACCTCGATCGGCAAAAACTGGGTCTGGATATGCTGGTGGTCATTTCCGTGACGCTTGCGACCCACAACAGAGACAATGCCCGCCGATTTTCCCAGCTGATCAATGGGTTGCCGGAGGTTCTCGAAGCCTACGCGCTGACCGGCGAAATGGATTATCATCTGAAGGTCGCGACCCGCGGGCTCGCCGACCTCTCCAAATTCGTCAACGACGTTCTGTTGCCCCACGAATCCGTGCAGCACGTGAAGACGTCGATCGTGCTCGATACGCTGAAGACATTCGAAGGCTTTCCGATACACATGCCGGGCAGCGCGCATGGCGACCACGCGCGATAGGTCCGCAGCCTCCTTTGCCAACAGGCGTCAGAGCGGCAGTTCGGTCGAGAATTTCAGCTCGCGCAGCACGAAGCTCGATACGACGGTGCGCACATGCGGGTTGCGCATGAGGTAGCGGGTCATGAAGGCTTCGTAGCTTTCCACGTCGCTGGCCCGGATCTTCAGCATGTAGTCGAAAGCGCCCGACAAGGCGTAACACTCCATGATTTCCGGGCGCTCCAGCACCACCGACGCGAAAGAGGCGACCGCCTCTTCATGGTGATCCTCCAGCGTCACATGCGCGATCACGCAGAGCTTGAGATCGAGTTTTCCGGGATCGAGCAGCGTCACGCGCTTGCGGATGACGCCGTCGGCTTCCAGTTCCTGGATCTTCCGCCAGGCCGAACTCTGCGACATGCCTGCCTTTTCGGCCAGGTCGGCCAGCGACAGGCTGCCGTCGGCCTGGATGAGTTGCAGAAGCTTGCGACGAAAGTTCCCAGGTTCTTTCATTTTCTGCGCCAGATCTGAGAAGAATTTCCATCATTATGGCAATAGCCAGCACGAAAGAAAAGAAAATCCTCCAAAGCCGGATCATAATGACAGAAATAGCGCCGTGCCTGGGAGGATCAGCCTATGACCAAGGAAAGCAGCTACACCGCCAAACTGCCCGGCCCGGACGGCCTATACGACTATACGCCCGAAGAAGATGCGATCTGGGGTGAACTCTATGTGCGCCAGATGAAGTTGCTCGCCGATACGGCCTGCCGCGAATATCTCGACGGCGTCAAATTGCTGGGATTGAAGCCCGAGAAGGTGCCTCAGCTTCTCGATGTGAACAGACGCCTGAACGAAACCACCGGCTTCGGCGTCGAAGGCGTGCCGGCGCTCATTCCGCCCTCGCGCTTTTATGAACTTCTGTCGCAAGGTAAATTCCCGCTCGCAACCTTCCTGCGCCGCCGTGAGCATATCGACTATATCGAGGAGCCGGACCTGTTCCACGAGGTCTTCGGCCACTGCCCGCTCTTGACCAACCAGAGCTATGCCAATTTCGTCAGGCATTTCGGCGAAGCCGCCGTTCGCCTCGGTAAAGGCTATTCATGGCATCTGTTCCGCATCTTCTGGTTCACCGTCGAATTCGGGCTGATCAATACGCCGCAGGGCCGCCGCTGCTTCGGAGCAGGCATCGTCTCGTCTCCGAGCGAAGCCAAGGCGGCAATGGAAGGCACGGCCTGCGAATTCCGCCCGTTCGATCTCATGAGCGTGCTGAGAACCCCCTACCGGATCGATATCCTTCAGCCGATCTACTATGTCATCGACAGCTTCGCCGATCTTGAAGCGATCGTGGAGCAGGATATCGAGGGCATGATCCTGAAGGCGAAGTCGCTGGGTGATTTCGCCCCGACTTTCGAAGCCAAAGCTTCGTGAACCGCTGACGATACGGCGGCGGCGAGAAAAGGCCGGCAACTCAGATATGGATGCCGGCCAGGAAAACGCTGAATGCGAGCGAATGCGCCATTCAGAGCTACTCCTCCGGCAGGATGATCTTCTGGCCGGTCGTGCTCTTGACCGGCTTTTCGCCGGGGACGTGGGACATGGTCCGGGTCGTGCTTTGCAGCGTATCCCCGTCCGTACTGGTCTTGGTTCGCGACTTGCTGAACGTTCCCTTGTCCACCGCCTGCGCTTTCGTCTGCGCCTTCAGCTTGTCGCCGCCATCATTGACGTGGGTTTGGCTCTTGGCCTTTCCATCGGTGGTCGCGGCACTTCCGCCGGACCCGATGGAAGAGGTCGTTCCGTCATCCGTCCGGCACGTCCCGGCCGTTCCCACCGAACTCGCCGAGGTGCCGCCTGCCGAGGCCGTTCCGCCCGAGCCGACCGTCCCGGCCGCATCGCATTCTTGCGCAGACACGGCTGCCGCCGAGGCCAGGAGCGCTATCGACATTGCTCCGATGATGTTCGAGAGTTTCATGGCGATCTCCTATTTCTTCGGTTTCATCACGGAACAGGTTCCGTCTGAACGCTTGGTTATCACGGTGCCGTCAGGCCGGGTGACGCTTGCCGTCGAGAAACTGTCGACGCTTCCCGAGCCCGCCGAAGCGCCTGCCGAGGATGTCGATGAGGAGCCGGAACTCGTCGTTCTCCCGCCTGTTGTCGTCGATGACGATACATGACCGTTGCCGGCCGTGACCGTCGTGGACATACCGCCATTTGCGGAAACGTCTCCCTCGATGACGGTGCAGGTGGTGCCATCATCGAGTTTTATGTCTTCGGACATGGCCTGCCCCGCGGCCAATAGGGCTGCGGCGGTCCATGCGGCTTTAGAAAGGCTGGTCATTGTTATCTCCTGGGTTGGCCGACGCCTGTCGAGGCGCCGGCCCGAGCGGTCAGCAGGACTTATTGTCTGTACCGTCCTTCTTGAGCTGACCGGGGGCACAGCCCTTCTTGCCCTTGTTGTCATGAGACGACCCGGCCGAACTTGCGCCGGTGCCAACCGTGCTGCCCGTCTTGTCGCCATCGGCCGACGAGGCGCCGGTCCCGACGCTGGAGGCCGAATTGGCATCACCGGAACCGGCAGCCGAACCGCCCGTGCCAACCGAACTGCTGGAGGTGCCTCCGCCCGCCGACGAGCCGCCCGTTCCAAGCGTCGAAGCCGAGCCGGAACCCGAGCCCGCGGCGGAGCCGCCGGTGCCGACACTGCTGCTGGAGGTCCCGCCGCCTGCCGAAGATCCGCCTGTGCCGACCGTCGAAGAAGAGCCGGACGGGCAATTGCTGGAACCTGCCGGGCAGTCGCCACCGGCGGAGCTGCCACCAGTACCGATCGTGCTGCTCGCAGTTCCGCCGCCCGCCGTCGAACCGCCAGTGCCGACGGTGCTGGACGACTGCGCGAATCCGGACACCGCCGTACCCGCCAGCAGTGCTGCCGCAAGTGCTACATGAGTTACCTTCATCATCGTGTATTCCTCCGTTTGTCATGGGTGCCGTCGCATCCGTTTCCGGATGGGATAGCTCTTTGGCAAACGACGGTTTTTGCTCACTGTTCCTGCCATAGGCACTCAGTCGGGGGAGCCCCGGACTTTGGTCGAATGGGCGTCTCACGTGTCAGGGGAACATGCATTCCCAGCGGCGGTTGGGAGCTGGAAAACTCCTCTTCGCCGGTCGTCTCGTCAGGTTATGATGCGGAATGCGCCTTGGCTGCGATGAGGGACAATGCCACCGCGGTCGGCGCGAAAGAGAATTCACAGGGAACTGCCGCGATCAAGCCCGTAATAAGGCGAAAGCTCACTTTTCGTCGCCTGTCTCACCAGTTCAGGATTTGCGAGGTCGCGGCATTTCCTCTCAATGAACGGTCTTCGATGCCTTCCTCGTTTGGGAAATACCTTGCAGCGTCGCCATGAGCTTTTCGAACTCGTTCAGGACACGGTTGAACTCGGCATCCTGCATATTGGCGATGTCGGATATTGTCGAGGAAACGGATGCGATGAGCCTGTCGATCCAGACGCAGCGGTCGGCCGGCACATTTCCGAGAGCCTCTTTCCGAAGCGTCTTCAGCTCGTGAAGGATGCGCACGATCAGGGCTCCCCGCTCCGCCCTGCTGAGAAGCCGCAGCCTTGTTTGGGCCTGCTGGATTTCCGTTAGCAGCGTCGTGGCCATCCCCGATCTCCCAACCTGAAAATGTAAATGCCAAATCCCTAATGCAACCGGTATCACAACCGGAACGTTCGCGACATGGACCTAAGTCTGACGGTTCGGATTGGTTCGTTATAGTACCTGTCGCAACCACAAATGATCAATTTCTGCTGGCGACAATCTCAGGAACAGCAGCCGGGTCCTGACAGCCGCGACGCGGCCCGTCCCATGGCTGATAGGTGTTGTCTTCCGGTCGATACGACCTGTAGCGGGCGGCGCACCAGGCTGCCGCCTGCGGGTTTACACTCACACCCGCGCGTTCATCGGCCGCGGCGACAGTCTGCGGGAACGGCGACGAACATTCCCGGATCTCGCCACTATAGGATCGGTAGCTGTTGGTCTCGGCATCGAAGGAACGGTAGCGTTCCGCACACCAGGCGAGGTGCTGGACCGAATGCTGCGGCTGCGATGTCTGAGGTTCGGTTGGAAGGCCAGCGGAATTCGGCCTCGCTCTCGACACTCTGATGGGCGGGGCCTCCGTGACATAGCTGGAATATTGGGGCGCAATACGTTCGTAGCGCTGTTGCCGAGGATCGACCTTCATCGGCCTCGTCGTCCACAGATCAGGCGAAGCCAGATCCCGGAATGCTTGGGGTTTGGAATCCGCCACGACATGGGACGCGACGGATGCGACGGCTATGCAGGCTCCGACCGAGCTCGCGATGCCGAAGGCGACGGATGCGATGGCTCTCATTTCCCCGGATCCTGCTGCTGAACCTGCGGGACCCACACCCGGCCGGTCGTACTGCTATGATCGCTGCCCGTGGCGACAAGCGCGGCGAGAATGGCGGCGATCGCCAGCAGGATGGCAATGAGCGGCAGGGCCAGACCGCCGGATTTCTCTTCGGAATAGATCATGTTCCTTCTCCCCCGGTCCCGGCGACGAAGTTCGCCGCCAGGATGCTGGCGCTTATGCCGAGATGATGTAGACGATCGTGAATGCAGAGGGATCGACGATGACGATCCGGCCGTCAGCAAGGATGAAGAAGCGGTAGGCCTTGTATTGCGGGACGATCTCCACGATCCGCGGCGGCAGCGGCTCGAGCCTGATCTTCTTGGGAATGGTCGTGCCGACCGAAACGGTGAAGTCCACCTCCCTAACCGGCTCGACTTGGACTTCTTTCACCACCTGACGGATTTCCGTCTGCTGCTCGACCGAAATGTTCACATTGGTCGTATTGTTCGTTTCGGTCTTTGTATTGCTTTGGGTCTCGGTCGAGCCGCTGGAGGACTTGGCATCGCCGGACTTCTGGGTCTCGCCGGAACCGGTCGACGTGCCTGTGTCCTGGCTGCCGGCAGGCTTCTGCGTGTCCGTCGAGGACTGTCCCGAGGGGGTCTTCGAGCTGTCCGAATTTCCGCCTGGGGTATCGGTGCCCGCGCCACCGGAACCGGTTTCAGTGGAGGTTCCGGACTGCGTCTTGGCATCGGGCTGGGTTCCCGTCTGACCCGAGGAGCCATCCGTCGAGGTTCCGCCAGAAGTGGAAGGCTGCTGCTTGCTCTCGCCGCTCGATGCGCCTGCGTCACTCGAGCCGGAGGCACCACTGCCCGCATCCGGCTGCTGGGCCGCATCGCCGCTGGGCTGGCCGCTTTGGGCGGCACCTTTTTTGGGAAGGATCGGTGCGTCCTGCGCCGAGGCGGACATGATGCCGATCGGCGAAGCGCCGATCGAGAGTGCCGTCATCATGACGGCGAGTGTCTTGATCTTCATAACAATCTCTCTGTTTTTGGCCGCACGACGGCGTGCCGTCGCGGCGGTTCTCAGGCTCTAGCTGATGCTTCCGGAGGGAAGACGCGGCAGGGCCGCGTCTGGGGATCAGGTCACTTGATGACCTGGATGACCTTGCGTGACGACGGTTCGACGATGATACGTTCATCGTTGACCACCGCATAAGCATAAGTCGGGTCGTCCGGAATAGGCGTTACGACAACCGTTTCCGGCAGGGGCTGGCCGACGACGATCTTCTCTTTCACGACAACGCGCGCGGACGGCGCGGGAGCCTCGCGGACGTAGGTGACGACCTTTTCGGGCGGCGGATCGATCGCCGTACCGACGACTGCGCCAGCAACACCGCCGACGGCAGCGCCAACAGGACCACCGACGATCGCGCCGGTGACCGCACCGCCGGCTGCACCATTGACGGTCGAGGACTGGGCGAAGGCGATGCCCGACATGAGGGTCGCGGCCGTTGCCGCACCGACGATAAGTTTGGAGAGCATTTTTTCCTCCTTTGTTTCAACGCGGCCTTCATGACCGCTGCTGACCGAACGACCTGCGTGCCGGGTCGTTCCCAAACCCGGACCTCAGTCTGATGGTGCCCGGCCCTTGGTCCTAAATCCCATTTCAATGTCCGCAGCCGACGCTAATTGCCGATCCAAAGGCCTGCGGTCGCGGGCAGTAGGAGACTGAAGGAATGGCAAGATCCAGCCGCCGGGAGGCCGGACGCAGACGCCTGGCGATGCGCCTGCCGCAGATGCGGAAACTGATCATGGAAGCTCGCGACCCGTGGCAGCTCGAGCTCTTCGAAGCATACCAGACAGCGGTCGCAGCGCGTGACTCCATTCGCGGACGATCGTCGCATGCGAACCTGGTGCGGGAGTATGACGAGACCTGCCATGAGATCGAGCAGCACCTCATCCGCGCGATGAGCGAACCTTCTTACGCGCAGATCTCAAAGGGATAAGCCGCCTCCGAGCCGTCATCACCCGGCGGATAAAAGCTTTTGGGCATTCCATTTGGACAGCATCGAAACAGGTTCGTCGGGTCTCCCAAAGAGATAACCCTGCCCCATCCCGCAGCCGAGCCGACGCAGTGTCTCGGCCTCCGGCTCGTGTTCGACGCCTTCGGCGACAACCTGCAGATTCAGCCCGTGCGCCAGGGAAATGATCGCCCGCACGATCTCGAAGGCGCCAGTATTGCCGCTCATCCGCCTTACGAAGGACCGGTCGATCTTGAGCTTGTCGAGAGGGAGATCGGCAAGATAACTCATCGAGGAGTAACCGGTCCCGAAGTCGTCCAACGCAATGACGATCCCTGTCTCACGAAGCGCGCGCATTTTGGCGACCGACGATCCGCCCTGGTCGACGAAGGCGGATTCCGTCAGCTCGATGCACAATCGCGAAGAAGGAAGCCCACTGGAGGACAGTGCCGCCTTCACATCGGCCTCCACGTCGGACCGCTCGAACTGAACCGCCGAGACATTGACCGCGACGCTGAGCTCGTCAGGCCAGCCGGCCGCTTCGGTGCAGGCTTCGATCAGCGTCCAGCGGCCGATCTCGCAGATCAAGCCGGAGGATTCGGCGATCGGGATGAATTCGGCCGGAGATATCAGCCCGAATTCCGGATGGTTCCATCGGATCAAAGCCTCCGCGCCGACGAGGCGTCCGCCCGCAAGTTCGACCTGCGGCTGGAACAGCAGGAAGAACTGCCGGTTCCGGAGAGCGTCACGCATGTCCCGTTCCAGCCGGCGCGACCGGGCCTGGCGAACGGCAGTGGAAGGATCGAAAGAGGACCATCGCCGGCCGGGCGTCGCCTTCGCAGCATCCAACGCCGACTGAGCCGCACTCGGAAGTGCGCCTGGGGCTGAATCCCCCGAGCGGGCTATTCCGAGATGGACCGAGATAGGCACAGCAGCGCCGCGGATCAGGACCGGTTCCTCGAACAGGCCCAAAAGAGCATCCGCAAAGTCTTCGATCGGGCGTTCGCCTGTCACGGAAACGGCAATACCGAAATGGTCGCCGTCCAACCGTGCCAGCAGATCGCCGGCGAACGCATTGCCCAATCTGGCCGCCACGGCCTCCAAAAGTTCATCCCCGGCGTCGCGGCCGAGCGTGGCGCACAGCGACGAGAAGCGCTCGATATCCAGCACGGAGACGAGGACGTCCCCCTTAAGACCGGCTAGCCGGGAGGCGAATTCCCGGCGATTGAGCAGTCCCGTGAGTTCGTCCAACTCGGACAGTCTCTGCAACCGCTCTTCATATTCACGTCGCGCGGTGATGTCCCTTATGATCAGCCAACCGGCAAACTGCGACCGCCCCGCAGTCCGGCGCGCAGTCGGCTGTTCGAGCGGCGAGACCGTAACCGACGCTTCATAGTGAGCAGGCTGCGAACCTGCATTGCTGGAGAAATCGACCCGGGCCGCGTGCACCTTGCCCGGTTCGGCATCGTGTTCCGAAACCAGCCTGCGCACGATATCGGTGATGGCGGCATCGGCATCACCGATAAGTGACATTCCGACATCGGCCCGCAGCAGCGCCTTCGCGGATTGGCTCGCCTCGACGATTCTCAGATCGCTGTCGAATGCGACGACGCCGTCCGAGCTGTCGGCAATGATCCGCCTCATGAGACGCCTGGTGTTCCGGGCCTCGGTATTGGCCATGGCGAGAAGTACCCGGCCGAGGTCGACGCGCTCGTTCACGGCCAGCATCCAGGCGAGCATCAGCATCGACCACGGAACGGCTGTTCCGACAAGGAGACCATAGCGCCACTGTAGCTGGAACGCGCCGACTTCGCCGATGACGGCAATGGCCAGTCCGGCCGCCACCACGGTGATCATTCCGGCCGAACGGCTGCGGATCACGCCGATGATGAGCAAGGCCGCAAATAAAAGTTCCAGCGGCGCCTGATCGGGCGCCCTGAGGAAGCGCCTCTGGAGCAAGGTCTCGGCGGCAAGCGCGTGAATGAGCGGACCGGCAATCGCTCCGTAGACGGGGACGGCGAAAATATCCTTCAACTCGGCCGCGGATGCTCCGATCACGACCGAGCGGTCTTTGATTGCCTCGGCCGGGACAGTCCCATCAAGCAGGTCGGATAAGGAGAACGTCGGAACGGTGTCGGGCCTGATCGAGTAATCGACCGGCAAGGAACCGGAAGCGCCCTCAACCCTGCCGAGGGCTGAAGCAGCGGACTGGGTGGGAGTTCCATCGAACTGGCTTCCCAAGCCGAAACGACGAATGAACCCGTCCGGGTCCATGTCGACATTGGCGAATACAGGCCAGGCATTCCGAAGGAATTGCGGGATCGGCCTTGTCACCGCCACCTCGGAGGATGATGCCGTCTCCTGCTGCCGGAACACCGGCAAAAGAACACCTCCCCCGGCTCTCTCCAGCGCGGCCGCCAGAAGGTCGTCCTCCTGCTTGGTCGAGAACGCACTGAAATCGACGTCGAGGAAGATATCCCTGGCGCCCGATGCCACCAGCTTGTCGAGCAGTGTCGCATAGGTGCTACGGGGCCAGGGCCATGTCCCGACGGTATCGAGAGAACGCTTGTCGATTGCAACGAAGACGATATCGCCGGTGGCCTTGCGAGGAGCCCACTCGAATCGTTTGGCAAAAAGGCTGTTGTTGAATCCCTGGATGATGCCGATATCCGCACCCGCCAGGGGCAGCGCCAGCATCACGGCGATAAGCAGGATGCGAACCGCGATGGTGCTCACGCTACCGGAGAGATAATCCCCGACCGCCCTCGCCCTTCGTCTCACTTGTCCTTGCCTTTGCCGTGTCCGCCGGAATTGCCGTTGCCGTTACCGCCGCTATTGTTGTCGCCCTTCCCGCTATTGCCGTTTCCGCCGGAATTGCCGTGATCATTGCCGTTCCCGCCGCCGGAATTGCCATTGCCGTGTCCACCGCCGGAATTACCGTTGCCGTGTCCACCGCCGGAATTGCCGTTACCGTGTCCGCCGCCGGAATTGCTGTTACCATTGCCGCCGCTATTGCCGTTTCCGCTACCGCTTCCATTGCCATTGCCCTTACCGTTCGCGCTCTTGTCCGCGTCACCGGCTTTGGAAGCGGTATCCTTTCCCACAGCCGAGGACTTGTTCTTGGCCTCGTTCTTGGCCGCCTCGGACGGATCGACTGCGCCGGCAAGTTTCGTGGTACCGATCGCCGGAACCCTGGCGACCGACGGTGCAACCGACGTGATGTCGGGCTTGGATAGCTGGCCCTTCACCGTCATGCCGGCCTTGCTGTCGACGGTCGCGCTCTGACGCGGCCCAACATTCGACAGCTGGCCGCTTGCGAAGGAAGCGACCTGGACCAGGCCGCGATCCACGGAAACCGATGCCTTCGTCTTGCCCACAGTCACGTGGAAGATCGTTCCTTTCACGACAGCCGCGAGATAGGGCGTCTGCACGGTCGTATGAGGCTGGCTTCGCTTCTCGATTTCGAGATCCAGCGCGCCGACCTGCTGGACGATCTGCGTCTGCGGCGAAAGGAATCCGCCGTAACCGGTAATGGAGGCAAGCGTATTCGGCTGGAACGTGATGCTCTCGACGCCCCTGGCAAGCTGCACGCGCCCGCGCGGACCTGTCGAAACCCATGCCCGATTGGGGAGCACGTCGCCAGTGCGCAGATCCAGCCAGTTCGTTCTGTCGACAGTATATTTCGCTTGATCTGTCGCCTTGACGACCCGCCAGTCTTCGGCAGTCGCGAATGCGGTTGTCGTCAGTAAAATCAATGCTGTAATCAAAAATCGATAAATTATAGACATGAATGCTCGCCCCGAAATTTCGAGCAAGTGAAGCACCTCCAAATTAAGAATGGTTATAAGAAAGGGCGCGGATTGTAAGATTCGCCTGACGGATGCCGCAACGTGGTAAAGGGGGAGTTACGGAGCGCGGCCGCCGACGATGAAGGCGCTCATGCCGCCGCAGGGACGGACCCCATGGCGCGATTCCACCTGCTCGGCGACCTCGTCGACGATCTCGCCGATGCGTCCCGGAGCTCGGTTTTCGATCTCTCCCCTGAGCGGAGAGCCCTGACAAAAAGCAGCAGCGACGTCGTGCGCGGCCGCGATCGAGGTCAACTCGACCCGATCGCAGGAAACGGCGTCAAATCCCGCTGAAGATACCTGAGCCTTGATCGCATGGGGGTCGAAGTAGGAATATGGCAGCCTTCTCAAGAAATCCGGCGGGTCTGATGCAAAGATGTTCGTCAGAGACTCGTCAACGGATCTCGCGAAGTCGTTGGCCGAGAGCGAATCCCATGTCGTGAACAGGAAATGAGTTCCGCTCCGCAACACTCTTGCAGCCTCGCCATAGGCCTTCGATTTATCCGGAAAGAACATCACCCCGAACTGACAGACGACGAGATCGAACATCGCGGGCGCGAACGGAAGATCTTGGGCATCCGCGTGCATCCAGTGCGTTCGCGACATCGTCAGCGTCGGCGCGCCGACGTCGATCATCGCCTGGCTGAGGTCGGTAGCCACGATCTCCGCTGCCGGATCGAGTTTTGCCCGCAACGCGCGCGTCAAGGCGCCGGTCCCGGCGGCGAGTTCGAGAACGCTGGTCGGCTTCAACCGCTCGGCGACCGTCGCCACCTCCGATGCATAGGGCTCGAAGAGTATCGGCACGAGAAGGCTCTCGTAAAAATCGGCAACGCCTTCTCCGAACGGCGCGGAGGAAGCGGTTGATGCGGCCTGGGAGCCGCCTTCGACATCTAAGGCAATCGTCACGTCCGCGCACTCCGAACCTGGTTCATCCGCTTTGAAATATGGCCGAATCTCCCGATGTCCACGGGGTCGGACCTTGGTCCCACCCTCTCCGACCGAGGTCCCGAAGGTGGAACGCCACGGGATCGGCGTCGTTTCGAAGGATGCGAAGGAGATTGAACATGACCCAAAGCAACAGATCCAAAGCCGATGAAGCATGGACCGTGTCCGTCATTGCCCTCCTTATCGTTCTCGCCGGCCTTCTCTATGTCTTCGGCGCGGCAATGTCGGGCGACACCACCCAATTGACGGAAAGCGTCCGAGGCGCGGAAGTCTTCGATACCCGGAACGTACCCTGATCTTATCTGGAAAAACTCTAAAGACGCGATAGGTTAAGCGGGACGTTTCTCGCCGGTATCAAAATGAATTGGCTTCGCCGTTGGAATGCCCGCTCCCTTGCCTCCCAGTTCTTCATCACGGGTGGGCTCATCTCGATCGCCGCCATGTTGCTGGTGGGCATTTTCGTGACCCACCTCATCGAGGAGGCCGTCATCCACAATTCCGGCGCTGCGACGGCGCTCTACGTGGATAGCGTGGTCGCGCCGCTGCTTCCCGACATGCAGAAGGAATCGCTGCTGGACGAAGTCAGCGCTCAGGCGCTGGATGAGACCCTTGGCCAGGGCGCGCTCGGCAGGCGCCTGGTTTCGTTCAAACTTTGGAGAAGTGACGGCACCATCCTCTATTCGAACGAAAAGGAGCTGATGGGCAAGAAGTTTCCGGTCAACGACAAGCTCCAGAGGGCTTTTGCGGGGTCTCTCGTCGCACGCTACGAGATCGCCGACGATCCGGAAAGCGGCAAGGAGCGCGCGCTCGGCAAGCCGCTGATGGAAATCTACAACCCTGTGCTCCAGCCATGGTCGGGGCAGGCCGTCGCCGTCCTCGAATTCTACGAAACGGCGGAAGGGCTCGGGGACAGCCTGGCGCACGCCAGGTTACGGAGCTGGGGCGCCGTCGCCGCACTCACGGCAATCTTTTTCCTGGTTCTCTCCGTTCTGGTGTTTCGCAGCAGCCGCACGATAGAGGCGCAACGCAAGGATCTGAGGGAACGCGTCCGTGAACTGTCCGCGCTGCTGACGGAAAACCGCGGACTTCAACGGCGGCTGCAACGCGCTTCCCAGCGGGCGGCGGCGCTGAACGAAACCTATCTGCGCGGCATCGGCGCCGACCTGCACGACGGTCCGGCCCAGCATATCGCCTACGCCTCGCTGCGCCTGGACAGCGACTTGCTGGTCAATGCCTCCACGCAGCCGGAGGTCCGGGAAAAGGAGCTTGCATGGATCCGCTCGAGCCTTGCCGAGGCCATGACGGAGATCCGCAATATCTGCAGCGGCCTCGTGCTGCCGCAGATCGAGAAATCCTCGATCACCGAAATCGTCACCCGGGTCGTCGAAGCGCATCAGCACAAGACCGAAACCCGCGTCGAGACTGTTGTCGATGAGGATGGACCTGAACTTGCTACTGCCGTGAAGATCTGTATCTATCGATTCATCCAGGAAGCCCTGAACAATGCCTATCGTCATGGCGGCGGCATTGAACAGGCTGTGAAGGCGGTCTCGCACAATGGTCATGTTCGTGTCGAGGTCAGCGACCGGGGCGATGGTTTCGACCCGACCGAGGTGAGACCGACGAGCCTCGGCTTGGTAGGACTGCGAGAGCGGATCGACAGTCTGGGAGGCTCCTTTGACGTCAAGACAGGCGAAGGAGGGACGACCGTGACCATGATCTTCGAGCCTATGGAAGTGGGAGATTAGAGATGGCAGCAATCACCATAGGCGTCGTGGACGACCACCCGCTTTTTCGTGAGGGCGTCACGCGCAGCTTGTCGGAGATCAGCGACTTCGTCGTCGTGGGTGAAGGCGCCAGCAGCGATGACGCGGCCATGATCGCCTCCGACAATCGCCCCGACGTCATGCTGCTGGATGTCTCGATGCCCGGCGGCGGACTATCCGCGATCGGCCACGTCCTGACGCGCAGCCCCTCGACGAAAGTTCTCATGCTGACGGTATCGGAGGAAGTGGACACGCTGCTCGGCGCTCTGCAACGCGGCGCGATGGGTTATGTCCTCAAGGGTGTCGGCTCCCGTGGTCTCGCCGAGGCGATCCAAACGATCATGAGCGGCACGCGATATATTTCGCCGACGATGTCTGCAAAGGTCATGGAGAGTTCTTTGCAGGGCGGACCTTCCGACAAAAACAGCCTGACGCCGCGGGAACGCGAGGTGATGGATCTCGTCGCCCAAGGCTTGTCGAACAAGCATATCGGCCTGCGTCTCAGCCTGCAGGAAAAGACCGTAAAACACCATATGACGCAGATTCTGAGCAAGCTCGGCGCAACGAACCGGACCGAGGCGGCTCTGCAATGGCGCGAACGAAGCTAAACCAGATGCATTCGCGTCTCTTGGACCGGCGAATGCTCTATCTCTTTGTTTTCACGCAATCCGGCTGCACTATTTGCCGGAATTTCCTTAACGGAGGAAGCGGCTCAGCCGGCGGGCATCATTGGCCGTCGCCTGCCGGCTTATGATCGTCCTGCCTTTCGAGTCCTTCATGGTGTAGCGGCCGCGCTCGAGGGTTTCCGTGATGCCGTTCGCATGACGGACGTCGATCGAGCCGCTGGAATCCGCGGTCGCTCTCGCACCCGAAGATGCTGACGATCCGGTCGAAGAGGAAGAAGATCCAGAGCTTCCGCCGCTGCCGCTCCCGGAATTGCCGCTTCCGCTCCCTCCGCCATTGCCGCCACTGTTGCCGTTGCCTCCCCCGTTGCCGTTGCCTCCGCCATTGCCGTTGCCTCCGCCATTGCCGTTGCCGCCGCCGTTCCCGCCGCTATTGCCGTTGCCCCCGCCATTGCCGTTCCCGTTATTACCATCTTTTGCCGCGGCGAATTTCATTGCCAGACCAGGAAAGGGACCGTCGAAATTCAATGTCGCTGGAGATGCGGCAGCCACGAGGACGACGGCAGCGCCGCCGCTCAATCTCAGAAAATCTCGTTTCGAGATACGCATGTTACTAGCCTCGTTCGCCCGTTCTTCAGCCTTCATATGACTCATGACATTTTCGCTGTTTCACGAATCGAAAGCAACCGGACCTAGGTGCCAGACACAGCAGGACTTTAGTCCGGCTTCCTGATTGCCAATTCCCTTAGCCGGCAAAATGAGCCGATGTGATCCGCTGGACAGTCTGACGGGATCGCCCGCCCTCGACGCAACTGTCGTTGTGTGAGGCGAGAACGCATTCTTCCGGAACTTCTTTCCTCGTCGTGGCTTTCATTGTCGACGTACAATGGAGGAATCCCTGATGGTAAACCCCAACGAATCCCCGGCAGTCCAATCCATGCGTAGGGAACAGGCAGAACAGCGCAGGCAACCCCGGAAAGGCGAGCTCGACAAGGCAATCGAGGACACCTTCCCGGCGTCCGACCCCGTGTCGGCCACTCACACCTCCATCCCTGCCGGCCGCACCGACACAGAGGCGGTCGACCGGATGAGGCGGCAGCCCGACATCACCCAACTCGACGAGGAATTTCCGCTCGTGGACCAGGCCCTGCGCTCCACCGGCGAGACCGATGGCTCCTCCGATGGTTTCCAAGCCGATCATCGGGAAATGCGCGCGCTTCGGAAAGAAGCCGGACGGATAGCCGAATCGGCATCAGAGCTGGCTTCCGGGACGGCCCGCGTGGCAAAGGCGGAAGCGCGTAGCTTCGTGCGCGATATCGAAGACCATATCCGCGAGCAGCCGCTGACGGCGGTCGCAATCGTCGCCGGCATCGCCTTCGTCTTCGGCGCGACACGTTGAGGCCGGCCGTGCCGACGCAATGGAGCGGCGGCTGTCTGTGCGGAGCCTGCCGGTATGAATTCGCAGGCCATCCGCCGCACTCGGGATATTGCCACTGCGACATATGCAAGAAGGCGACCGGAGGTCCCTTCGCGGTGCTCGTGCAAACCAGGATCGCCGATCTTGTCTGGACGCGCGGCACACCGGCTTCGTATCGATCGTCGCCGATCGCAACACGCGGCTTCTGCAGCGACTGCGGAACGCCGCTCTATCTGCAATATGACGGCGATGAGCTCGTGCGCGTGACGGCCGGCTCCCTTGATACCCCGGAGAGAATCCGGCCGGCCGGACACTACGGCGTGGAAAGCCGCCTCAATTGGGCCGATTGCGGGCGCGGGCTTCCGGAGGAAGAAACTCAGGAGCGTTTCTAGGACGCCAGGCAACGCTCCGAGTTGCGGGGGTCTCATGAAAATCGCCACATACAACGTCAATGGGATCAACGGCCGCCTGAACATCCTGCTGCGTTGGCTCAAGGAGGATGCGCCCGATGTGGTCTGCCTGCAGGAACTGAAGGCAGATGATGCCAGATTCCCGCGAAAAGAGATCGAACGAGCCGGCTACGGCGCCATCTGGCACGGACAGAGATCGTGGAACGGGGTCGCCATCCTCGCCAAGGGCAAGACGCCGATCCCGACACGGCGCGGGCTTCCCGGCGATCCCAACGATACCCACAGCCGCTACATCGAAGCCGTCGTCGACGGCATGCTGATCGGATGCCTGTATCTTCCGAACGGCAACCCGTTCCCAAGCGTAAAATTCGACTACAAGCTCCGCTGGTTCCGTCGGCTCCACGATTATGCCGCCGAGCTTCTCGAACTCGGTGTGCCTGCGATCCTGGCTGGCGACTTCAATGTCATGCCGACCGAGATCGACGTCTACAAGCCGGAACGCTGGCTGGACGACGCGCTTTTCAGGCCGGAAGTCCGCAAGGCCTATGCCCATCTCGTCGCTCAAGGCTGGACCGACGCCGTCAGGCATCTGCATCCGGACGAGCGCATCTACACATTCTGGAAATACTGGCGAAACAGCTTCGAGCGTGACGCCGGCCTTCGGATCGACCACTTCCTGCTCAGTCCGGCAGTCGCGCCTTGGCTTCGATCGGCGAGCGTCCGTAGGAAACCGCGAGGCTGGGAGCATACGAGCGATCACGCGCCGGTCATGATCGAACTCGACCTTCCCGAAGCTGGAGCCGCATGAGCCGGGGAACCCGCAATGGCGGCTGGAGTTACGCATGAAAGGAGATTGTCCCATGCCAACCAATTCCATTCCCGATTCTGCAAAGATCCCGCCGAAGTCACTGAACGAGGACACCCAGGACGACGAGCTGCCGGAAACCAATATCGACGACCAGCGCAAGCCTCCGGTCAACATGGGCAGCGGCCGTGAAGCGGGCGACCGTCCCACCGGTGCCAACCCTGAAACAGGTCGCGCCGATCCGAAAGATCGTATCCCCGCCCCGCAATTCTCCAATCGGAAATGACGGCGATGAGCGAAGGCAAAAACTACCTAAACACTGACGAAATCCAGGCCGACGACCAACTGTCGCCGAAGCCGATCGAGGGAAAATATCCACCGAGGCATGTGCGCAAAAGCGAAGAAGCCGTCGCCGAAGGTTCCGACGATACCGAACGCGTCCGGGTTCCGCCGGCGGTTCCGAATCCCGATTGATCAGCAGCCCTCATTCATCCGCGAGATCATAGATGCGGCCTGTCAGCCAGGCAGGCCAGTCCCGCTCGAAGAAGGATCTGGCGCTTTCATCGAAGGTGCGGTTCGGGCGCGTTGAGAGCACGATCTCATTCCCATCGAGCCGAACGACGATCTGCTCTTCCCGATGCGCCGGCCGTTCCTTCCGGAAGCGATACTGCTGCAGGGGACCCGAGCGCACAAGCGGAAGGGATTCGCCTTGCGTATCGCATATTGCCCGGGCCCCGCGGCTGCCGCCTCCATTGCGGATGAAGAAGTCAAGCGCGATGAGCACGGCTTCCGACGCCAGCGCCATGTGCCGCCATTGCACGCCGCGAACCGCTTCCGCTCCGCGGCCGTAGGCGATGCCTTGGTCGCGAATGTCGGCATTCAGCTTGCGTGCTTCGCTCAAGGCGCCGCTGACGCTCTCCTGATCGCAGATGATGCCGGCCTTCTCGCTCATGCGCGCCTGCACATCCGCACGGATCGATTTGACGGAGAGCGGGCTCTCGGTCCGCAGAGCCCCCAGCAGGTCGACGATGCCCGCCTCCGCGGTCGTGGTGATATCGTCTGCTGCAGCCCGCTTCGCTCTACCGTTCGCGCTGATATGCTCGGCCGCCCGGGTGCCGAAGACCTGCCCGGCATTCAGCGCCGCTCCGCCCGGCCGGGTCACGCCATGCGTGCCGGCCGCCTCCCCGACCGCGTAACAGCCCCTGAGATTACTGCGGCCCCAGACATCGACCATGACGCCGCCGTTCATGTGCTGGTTGTTGACCGCGAATTCCAGCGGCTCGGCGGCAATGTCGATTTTGTAGCGGCGGTAGAGCTCGATTGCGAGCGGGTTCATGTGTTTCAACCGGTCGATCGGCATGTCTTGATCGGCGCCGGCCTTGCCGAGATAGAGGCGGACGTCTTCATCCAGCCTCTCCAGGCCGAATGGCAGGTCGCCCGGCACCGGCAGCGGATTCCGGTTGAAATCCATGAAGACGCGCCGCCCTGCCGCTGTTTCGCGATAGATGGCGAGGTCGACCAGGCTCGAACCGAAATCGAGCATGCGCGTTGCGTGAAACGGCCATTGATAGCCCTTGCGGAAAACGTTCGACGCCAATTCCTGGGTGCTGCGGTAATATTCACCCAGGAAGTGATGTTCGACACCTTGCATATCGACCGAGTAGATATGCGGGATCGCCTGGACGTAGGTGCCCGACAGGTTCCATGGAAACCCTTCCCTGCGCGTTCCGATACCGAACTGGCTTTCGGTCAGGTTGACGAGCTCGATGCCCGCCTCCAGGGCAAGCCCGAGCGAGCCGAAGCAGCCGTTGGGATAGACGCTGTCACGATAAAGCTCACCCGGCCCGCCGGCGGCAAGCACGATCACATCACTGACGAATAGCGCGATGCCCAGCGGGTTCTCCTGCGTACGGTCGCCGGCGCGCATCATGAGTATGCCGACGACATGCCGGTCGGTTCCATCGCCCTCGGTGAGAATCTTGACCGCGGTGGTCTGGTTGTAGAACGGCACCCCGAGCCGGATCGCTTCCTCCGCCAGCACCTTCACCATCAGGCGCGAGGTGCGCGGGCCGCAGCTTGTGGCACGGCCGACCTCGTCATGGTCGGTCTGATATCTCAGCGTTCCGCCGAGAGGGTCCTGAGGCAGCGGCAGGCCCAAAAATTGCAGCGACGCCATCATCCGCGACGAGCCCACAGCCTCGACATAGGCCGTATCCTCGTCCATGGCGCCGCCGCTGCGGATGGCGCGGGCCATCGTCTTGTAATTATCGCCCTGATCGGCAGTGTTTGCGGTGTGAAGGGTCTGCTTGTCCGATCCCGAACAGGCCGAGGTTCCGCCCCATGCGCTCTGGCTGATGATGACGACGTCATCGCCGCGCCGCTTCATTTCCACCGCCGCGCGCAGGCCCGCCGCACCGGAGCCGACGACGACGCAGCCGGCCCGGTAGACCGGCACATCGATGCCAGCGAGCCGGACCGTTCCGGAAGCAGGAGCCTCCGGCGGAAGCCGCGGCATGTCGACATCGGTCAATGCATCAAGGATTTCCTGCGGAACGTCTATGGTCATCGGCTCGTCACAATCAATTGAGCGGGATATCGACCCAGCGCTTCAGCCGGGAAGACTCCATGCATGCATCGACGATCTGGCAGATATGATGGCCCGTATCGAATGTCGGCCACATCGGTTTCATTGCGACGATCGATCGGATGACCTCGGCCACCTCGATGATCTTGCTCTCGTTGTAGCCTATGCCGAAGTTCGGCAGCGGAAGGAAAGCCCTGAAAGTCGGGTTCTCCGGACCCACGTCGATCTCGCGAAAGCCCCGGCGTCCCGTGCTGTCGTCGTTGGAGTAGAAACGCAGCCGGTTTATCTCGTCATAGGTATAGGCGATGCTGCCTTTCGTTCCATAGACTTCGTAGGTCTGCATGAACTTGCGGCCGGTCGCGACGCGGCTGAAATCGACGATGCCGCCGGCGCCGTTTTCGAACCGGCAGAGCAGGTTCGTCGCGTCGGGATTGGTGATATCGGCCCAGGCCTCGTTGCCTGACAGTTTCACCTGCTCGCCATAGGCAAGGCCCTCGACGACAGGCCGGCGCGGGGTCACGATCAGATTGTCGGCGATCAGGGAACTGACACGGCCGACCAGAAAATCCATGAAGCTGAAGATGTGCGAGCCGGTATCGCCGACGATCCCGGTCGGCGCAAGCTTTCCATCGGCGCGCCACATGAAGGGCGCCATGGGATCACCGTACATGTCGACGTGCTGACAGCCGCGGAACAGTTTGATCTCACCTATTTCACCGGATTGAATGATGTCCTTGGCCAGATCATGGACGGGATTTCGGGGAAAGGCGTGTCCGACGCGCGTGATTACACCCTTCTCTCTGGCGATGTCGGCCAGTTCCCGCGCTTCCCCAGCGGTATTTGCCAGGGGCTTTTCGCAGTAGACATGCTTGCCCGCCAGCAGGGCCGCCTTGGCCACGGGATAGTGAAGATGGTCCGGCAGGCAGATGTCGATCAGGTCGACATCTGGATCGGCGACCGCCAGTTTCCAATCCTGGAGTATTCGGGCGCCCGGCGCCCTGTTGGCAAGGTCATCGGCGACCTTCGGATTGCCGTCGACAAGGGACACGATGCGCGCCGTTCCGTCCGACACGCCGAAGAAATGCGGAAAGGTCTGGTAGGCCATGGTGTGGACCTTTCCCATCCAGCCCGAGGCGCCAAGCACCGCAACTCTTACTTCTGACATCGTCGTACTCCTCTCGACAGGGCTTAGCGGATTGCAGCGCGGGCGCGGGGCCTGGCATCATTGCGTTCGTAGGCGAAGATGGCTGGGGCCAGCGGAGGCAGGCCCCGAATGAGATCCGATCCCTTTTCGCCGACCATGATCGTCGGGGCATTCGTGTTGCATGAGGGCACACGCGGCATGACCGAGGAATCGCAGACCCTGAGGCCTTCCAGGCCGTGGACCTTGAGATCGAGCCCGACAACGGCGTCGGGGCCGCTCCCCATCTTGCAGGTGCCCACCGGATGATGGTCGGTCTTGGCGTTGGCGCAGCCATAGTCGAAAAGCTGCTCGTCGGTCATGACCTTTGGTCCGGGAAGCCTTTCGGCCATGACGTAGGGCTTCAGCGCTGCCTGCTGCATGATCTCGCGCGCAATCTTGAGACCCTCCAGGGACATCGTCCTGTCGTGGGGATCGGACCAGTAGTTGGGATCGATCAGGGGAGCGGCACTCGGATCGGACGACGACAGACGCACCGTTCCCCGCGAGCGCGGATGGAGATAGGCGGAATTCAACGTCACACCGGCATTCTTGAGCCGCTCGACGCCTGCTTCGATGCCGGAGCCGAGGCCGAGGTGGAACTGGATATCGGGAGAACGCGCATCGGGATCGGCGTACCAGAAGCCGCCGGTCTCGAAGAGTGACGAGGCCACCGGGCCAGTGCGGAACAGGACATATTGTATCCCCGCCCAAAGCGTGCGGTGGAGCTTCGCCACGCCGTCATAAGTGTGGTCGCCGGTGCATTCGGCGATGACGAAAAGATCGAGGTGATCCTGAAGGTTGCCGCCGACGCCCGGAAGATCATGGAGCACCTTGACGCCCACCGACTTGAGGTGATCGGCCGGTCCTATGCCGGACTGCAGAAGAAGCTTCGGCGACCCGATCGCGCCCGAGGAAACCAAGACCTCGCGTTCGGCGCGCACGATCTCCGATCCCCGCGAGGTCGCGATCTCGACGCCGATTGCTTGATTCCCCTCCAGCAGGATGCGCGCGACGCGCGCACCGGTCCGCACCGTCAGGTTTTTCCGGTCTTTGATCGGCGAGAGATAGGCGAGCGAAGCCGATGACCGGCGGCGGTTGCGCTGTGTCAGTTGATAAAAGCCCACTCCTGCCTGCTGCCGGCCGTTGAAGTCGTGATTATACGGGATGCCGAGCTCCTGCCCCGCGCGGATATAAGCGTCGCAGATCGGTAGCGGCGCGGCCGGCATCGAGACGCCGAGCGGACCGCCATAGGCGTGATAGTCGTCTGCGAAACGCTGGTTGTCCTCCGCGCGCTTGAAATAGGGAAGGATCGAGCGGTAGTCCCAGCCCTCGCAGCCGTCTTCATCAGCCCAGCGATCGTAATCGGCCGCGTTTCCGCGTGTATAGAGCTGCGCATTGATGGATGAGCCGCCACCGATGACCTTCGCCTGGGTATAGCGAAGCACCCTGCCCTTCATGTGTTTCTGCGGAACGGTTTCCCACCCCCAGCTCGCCACACCCTTGGTCATCTTGGCGAAGCCGGCCGGCATATGAAAAAGCGGATTCCAGTCGCCTCCGCCTGCTTCGAGCAAGAGAACGCGGACGTCGGGATCTTCGCTCAAACGGTTTGCAAGCACGCATCCTGCAGGTCCGGCGCCCGTGATGATGTAGTCGAAACCCATTTTACTGTCCTATTGCCTGCGCTCTCGCGACCCAAAGCCGCCGGCGCTCAATGTTGGATCTGCTGATGCCTGCAAGTCCTTCGATGCAATGTGATCCGCAACCCTCAGCGCCTGGCTTGCGATGGTGAGCGCAGGATTGACCGCAGCCGACGTCGGCAGGAAACCGGCATCGACGACGAAGAGGTTTTCGTGGTCGTAGGAACGGCAGTAGGGGTCCAGCGGCGCCGTCGCCGGGTCGTTTCCGATGCAGATCGTTCCGCACTGATGGGAAGGCGTGCGCTTGTCAAAGGGCCTCGACAGCACGATCGGAAATCCGATCGATTTCAGGATCGCCTTCAATTTTGCGACGAGCGCAAGATGGGCGTCCCAGTTGGTTCGCTGCCATTGGAGAATGATCCGGTCTCCATCCACCATGACCCGGCTTTCCGGATTGGGCACATCCTCGCTCATCGCATAGAAGTCGATGGCATGGCTGGTGATGAAGTGCAGAAGCCATTCTGGCGCTTGCGGCAGAGACCCTTTGAGGACCTTTTCGGAAATGCGGCCCAGAAGCTGCACGTTGCCGAGCGGCGGCCCTCCCTCGCCGTCCGAGAGATAGAAGTCGTTGAAGGCAAAAGTCTTCTGGTAGATCGACGTATTCCTGAACCGCGGCGAGACCGCGATGACCGCGGACGCGTTGTGGTTCATGAAGTTGCGGCCCACCTGGTCGGAAGAGTTCGCAAGCCCCCTCGGGAAGCGGTCGTTTTTCGAGCGCAGCAGAAGTACGGAGGACTGAACGGCGCCGGCGGAGAGGATCACGATCTCAGGCGAGACGGTCACCGCCTGCCCGTTCTTGAGATAGGTGACGCAGTCGATCCGGCTCCCCGCTCCCGTCTCGAGCTTCATAACACGAGCATTGGTTTCGAGCCGCACGTTCTCGTGCTTCAGCGCCGCCGCGAGAGCTGCGGTCTCCGCATCCATCTTGCCGTCGCGGGAATTCGGATGCGCATCCCATGGTGTTTGGGCCTTGGCGAGCCAAGCGTCGAGATCCAGGCCGAGCGGCAGGGAAGACGGATGCAGGCCTTTCTTCTTGAGGCGCGCCCGGACATCGGCGATCGGCGCCTCATCCGGAACGGCCGGGTATTCATAGGCAGTCGAATGGTACGGTTCCGTGGGATCTTCACCGAGACTGCCGCGCACCTGATAGAGATGTTCCGCCTTCGAGTACCAAGGCTCCAGCTCCTCATAGGGAAAGGGCCAGGCCGGCGACACGCCTTCCCGGTGTTCGATGACGCCGAAATCCTCCCTGCGGTAGCGCGACAGGACAGCGCCGTAGAATTTCGAATTTCCGCCGACATTGTAGTAGTTGCCGGGATTGAAGCCTTTGCCGTCCGCTTCGTACCATGTCTCCTGCGGCCGGAAGTGGCCCCGCTGGAAGATGGCCCGCTGGTCGCGATTGACGGGAAGGTCGGCGATATGGTCGCCGGCTTCGAGGATCAATATCCGGGCGCCGGTCGAAGCAAGGCCGGCGGCGACCGTGGAGCCGCCGACGCCGGAGCCGATGATGACAATGTCGGGTGAACCGCTCATCCTAGCACCTGGACATCACACGATCCGCGCCTGTGTTTCGGGATCGAAGAAGACGGCCTTGTCGAGATTGAAGGCGAGGCGCGTGTTTTGGCCTGGCGCGATGCCGGCATCGGCGCGCAGACGGGCCACGACCTCCTTGCCGCCGAGCTTGGTGACGGCGAAGGTGTCGGAGCCGGCGGGTTCGACGACTTCGATCAGGCAGTCGCCTTCGGTCAGCGAACGGGCGTTGCGGTCGGCGCCGTCGGGGTCGGTCAGCGCTTCCGGGCGGATGCCGAAGATCACCTGCCGGCCGGCATAGGAGGAAAGGCCGTTGCCGGTCGTTGCGACGGGAAGCCTGAGCGGCGCGGCATTCGGCCGTTCGAGCGAGACCGCGAGACCGCCTGCGCCATTTTCGACCGAGGCCTTGACCAGGTTCATCGCCGGCGACCCCATGAAGTCGGCGACGAACATGTTGGCGGGATTGTTGTAGATCTCCGCCGGCGTGCCGAACTGCTG